>JAEESA010000408.1 GCA_016286115.1 Lachnospiraceae bacterium | reverse complement strand
GAAAATCATTCTCAAATTTGTTGACAGAGAAGAAAAGCATTGCTATAATTGGGAACAGTTCTCAAAATGAGAGGCTGATACGGGAGGAAACTATGCCGGAAAGAGCGAAATACAAGACAAAACAGCGGGATTTGGTGCTGGGTTATCTTGAGACCGTGCCGAATGTCCATGTGACGGCGAATGAAATCTGCGCGCATTTTAAGGAACAGGGCGCGCCGATCGGCCAGTCCACGATCTACCGACAGCTGGAACGGCTGGTAGATGAAGGCGTATTAAAAAAATATATTATCGATGCCAACAGCCCGGCCTGCTTTGAATATGTGTGTACAGCGGATCACCATCAGGGCCCGGAAATCTGCTATCACTGCAAGTGCGAAAAATGCGGAAGGCTGATCCATCTGCATTGCGAGGAACTGGAGGAGTTCCAGAAGCACCTTTACGCAGAGCATCATTTTAAGATGGATCCGGTCCGAACCGTGTTTTACGGATTATGTGAGCAATGTCTTTGATACAGGAAAGGAAGTGCATTATGAAGAAAAAAATATCGGTCATTCTGTCGTTGATTCTTGCAGCCTCCACGCTTTCGGCCTGCGGAAACGCAAACACAAAAGCTGCGGAAAAGAATACAGAGGAAGGAAACGGTCTGAAGATCGTTGCCACGATCTTTCCCGAATATGACTGGGTCATGAATATCCTCGGGGAGCAGGCCAAAAATGCAGAGGTTACCCTGCTTCTGGATTCGGGCGTGGATCTTCACAGTTTTCAGCCCACTGCGGAGGACGTCATAAAGATCTCAACCTGCGATGTGTTTCTCTATGTCGGCGGCGAGTCGGACGCCTGGGTGGAGGATGCGCTGGAAGAGGCGGTGAATGACAAAATGGTCGTCATCAATCTTATGGATGAACTCGGTGATGCGGTGAAGGAAGAACAGATCGTCGAGGGAATGCAGGGAGAAGAGGAAGAGGACGAAGAGGACGAGGAGGAACCGGAAAATGACGAGCACGTCTGGCTGTCATTGAAAAACGCGGATAAGCTGTGTGGCGTTATTGCGGAAGTGCTGGAACAGGAGGATCCGGTCAACGCAAAGATTTACAAAAACAATGCGGCAGAATACCGGAAGAAATTGAAGGCACTGGACCAGGAATATGCGGCTGCGGTTTCGGAAGGAGCTGTGGATACGATCCTCTTCGGCGACCGTTTCCCGTTCCGTTATATGACGGATGATTACGGGTTAAATTATTACGCGGCGTTCGTCGGCTGTTCCGCCGAAACGGAGGCCAGCTTTGAGACCATCACGTTTCTGGCGCAAAAAGTCGATGAACTTGGGTTAAGCGCTGTGCTGACCATTGAAAATTCAGATCAGAAGATAGCGCAAACGATCGTGGAGAATACAAAGTCGAAGGACGCAAAGATCCTGCAAATGGATTCGATGCAGTCGACTACCGCGAAAGATATAAATGACGGAATGAACTATCTTTATGCTATGGAGAATAATCTGGGCGTGCTGAAAGAAGCGCTGGGGTAATTGTTTAGGACAGCCGCAAACACTTGCTGTTTGCGGCGTGCGAAAAAAGTATCGGGGTTGGCGCTGGGGTAAATATCGGGAGATAATGCATGGCATTACTGACAATACAGGATCTGTCGCTCGGCTATGAGTCACGGTCCATTCTTGATGGCTTAAACTTTACCGTCGATGCAGGGGATTATTTATGCATCGTCGGGGAAAACGGGTCCGGGAAGTCCACGCTGATGAAGACGCTGCTTCATCTTACCGAACCTCTCGGCGGGCAGATCCTTGTCGGAGACGGATTGAAACGGAACGAGATCGGGTATCTCCCCCAGCAGACCGTGGTTCAGAAGGATTTCCCTGCCTTTGTGCGGGAGATCGTGCTGTCCGGCTGCCAGAGCAGATGCGGACTGCGGCCGTTTTATAACAAAGAGGAAAAACGGATCGCGAAAGAAAACATGGAACGGATGGGGATCGCGGATCTTATGGACCGGTGCTACCGCGACCTTTCCGGAGGCCAGCAGCAGCGGGTCCTTCTGGCCAGGGCTCTTTGTGCCACGAGGAAGGTGTTGCTTTTGG
>JAEESA010000098.1 GCA_016286115.1 Lachnospiraceae bacterium | reverse complement strand
AGGTGAAGGATTTCCTGAATGTGATGGGAGAAACCATCCAGGAAAACATGAAGACCGCATTTTTACGGATGGGCGCGAAGAAGGCCATGGAGTACCGCAAGATCTTCCAGGAACAGGCGTAGGGAGTATTCTGGAAGCTGCAATTTGACTGTTTGGCGGGCCCCCGCTTGCGGCCCGAGGAAGATATTGGCAGCCAATTGTGGCGGGCCTCCGCTTGCGGCCCGAGGAAGATATCTCTTGACAACAGGAGGTTATGTGTCGTAGAATAACGAAGTATGCCGCACGGCGAGGTTCATTAAGACTGTTTTCGGAAAACAGCACCGCAGCCGGCGTGCACCAACCATATCAATTTAAGGAGGTGCCAGAAAATGTATGCAGTGATTGCAACCGGAGGCAAGCAGTACAAGGTCAGCGAAGGAGATGTGCTGAAGGTCGAGAAGCTTGCTTCAGAAGACGGAAAAGTGGAATTTGATCGTGTTCTCGCCGTAGGAAAGGATGATGGTCTCGTGGTAGGGACTCCGACCGTGGAAGGCGCGACGGTTCAGGCTTCCGTGGTAAAGGAAGGCAGAGGCAAAAAGGTAGTGGTCTACAAGTACAAAGCGAAGACCGGCTATCACAAGAAGAACGGCCACAGACAGCCCTTTACCGAGGTTAAGATCGAAAAGATCAACGCCTGATGATAAGGGCGGAGCTCCTGAAAAGAGGAGAAACGATCATCGGCTTTACGCTGGAAGGTCATGCCGGCTATGACGCTGCGGGAAAAGACGTGGTGTGCGCGGCAGTCTCGATGCTTGGGATCAACACCGTGAACGCGGTGGAGCAGTTTACAGAGGATCTTTTTTCAGCGGAGAGCGAGGAAAAGAAAGGCAGACTTTCTTTTCGGTTTCTGGGAGATGAGATCTCGGAAAAAGGAAGGGTTTTGTTGGACGCTTTGGCGCTCGGGCTTAAGGGCGTGCAGAGCGAATACGGAGAGAAGTATCTTTCCATGAGCATAAAGGAGGAATAAGACGATGCTTCAGTTGAATCTTCAGTTTTTTGCGCATAAAAAGGGAGTCGGTTCCACCAAGAACGGCCGTGACTCCGAAAGCAAGCGTTTAGGAGCCAAGAGAGCGGACGGACAGTTCGTGAAAGCCGGCAACATTCTGTATCGCCAGAGAGGGACAAAGATCCATCCCGGCGTGAACGTGGGCCGCGGGGGAGACGATACCCTGTTTGCCCTCAAGGACGGGATCTTACGGTTCGAACGTGTGGGTAGAGACAGAAAGCAGGCTTCGGTATACGAAAAAACGGAGTAAGTGAAAAAGAAGGGGCTGCGAAGAGCAGCCTCTTTTCTTTATGAGGGAATTTTTTATGTTTTGTGATAAGGCAAAGATCATCATCCGCTCCGGCAAGGGCGGGGACGGACATGTGAGTTTCAGGCGGGAAAAATATGTGCCTTCGGGCGGCCCGGACGGCGGAGACGGCGGCAAGGGCGGCGATGTCATTTTCGAGGTGGATCCGGGAATGAATACGCTGAACGATTTCCGCCATAAGAGAAAATGGGTGGCCGGAAACGGCGAAGACGGCGGGAAACGGAACTGCCACGGAAAGAAGGGGACGGACCTCGTGGTGAAGGTGCCGGAAGGCACGATCCTTAAAGACGCCGCGTCCGGGAAGATCATCATGGATATGTCCGGCGAGCATAAGAGAGAGATCATTTTGACCGGCGGAAGAGGCGGGATCGGCAACCAGCATTTCGCGACCTCGAAAATGCAGGCGCCGAAGTACGCGAAGCCGGGCGGTGAGGCGATTGAACTGGAGGTGCTTCTGGAGCTTAAGGTTCTGGCGGATGTGGGGCTTGTGGGGTTCCCGAGCGTCGGGAAGTCGACCCTGCTTTCGAGGATCAGCAACGCCGATCCGAAGATCGCGGATTACCCGTTTACAACGCTGCATCCGATCCTTGGCGTGGTGGATCTGCCGGACGGCGGCTTTGTCTGCGCGGATATCCCGGGGCTCATCGAGGGAGCACACGAGGGCGCGGGACTCGGCCATGAATTTTTGAAGCATATTGAAAGGACCAGGGTTCTCATCCATGTGGTGGATATTGCTTCTGTTGAAGGACGGGATCCGATCGAAGACATCGAAACGATCGAGAACGAGCTTTCCTCCTTCAGCGAGGATCTGATCCGTAAACCCATGGTGCTGGCCGCAAATAAGGCGGAGCTCGTCCCGAAGGACAGCGGGATCCGAAAGAAGCTTACGGACTATGCCGCAAAACGCGGCGTGTCTTTGTTCTTTATTTCCGCGGCTACGGGGCAGGGCGTAAAGGAACTGCTTTTTGGCGTGGATAAGCTCTTAAAGACCACGAAACAGACCGAGCCTGCAGTCTATGAACAGGAGTATTTCCCGGGGAAGGAAAAGGAAGAAGAGGGCGAGGGCATCGTATACGGTCGCGCCGACGACGGAGCTTTCACCGTGGAGGGACCGAAGATCGACAAGATGCTCGGGTATACAAATCTGGAATCCGAAAAAGGCTTCCTCTTTTTCCAGAAGTTCTTAAAAGACCAGGGGATCTTAAAGGAACTCGAAAAAAGAGGGATCGAAGAGGGCGACACGGTGCGGCTTTACGGGCTGGAATTTGAGTACTTAAAAGAAACTTAGTTGGGAAACGCTGATGAAGCGTTTCCCGCGCGAAATTCGCAGTGCGAAGCGCCTGCCTCTGCGAATTCCTGCGCATAAAGGAGGAACGATGCAGCTCACGAGCAAACAAAGAGCGTATTTAAAGAGTCTTGCACAGACGGAAGACCCTGTTGTTTATATCGGAAAAGCCGGCTGCTCTCCGGAAGTAACAGAGAGTACGAGGGAGGCGTTAAAGGCCAGAGAACTCATCAAGGCGGCGGTGCAGAAAAACTGTGAGGACGAGCCGTGGGAAGTGGCGGAGACTCTCGCGGAGCGCACGAACGCGACCGTCGTGCAGGTCATCGGAAGGAAGATCGTTTTGTATCAGCCGAATAAAAAGGACCCGAAGATCGAACTGCCGAAAGCAGGGAAAAAGGAATGAGCAGGATCGGGATCCTCGGCGGGACATTTGACCCGGTGCATATCGCGCATCTCATGCTCGCGGACTTTGCCTGTCGGGAGTTATCGCTCGATAAGGTGCTTCTGATGCCGACCGGGGAATCGCCGCATAAAGAAGAAGGCCGACTTACGCCGCTAAAGGACCGCCTTGCCATGCTTTCTCTGGCGGCGGAAGAAAATCCGCTTCTTGAGCTTTCTCTTTTTGAAGTGGAAGCGCAGGAGAAGAGCTACACGTACCGGACGGCGGAGCGGCTTCATGATCGCTTTCCCGATGATGATTTTTATTTCATCATGGGCGGGGACAGCCTCGGGTATTTTGACCATTGGGTACACCCGGAGATCATCGCAAAATACCTGCATCTCGCGGTGACGATCCGCGGGGAAATGGATGAAAAAGCGGCGCGAAAACAGGCAGAGTTTCTGCGGGAAAAGTTTGACGCCGACATTTCTTTTTTCTCACTTCCGTCGATGGAGATTTCCTCGACCATGATCCGGGAAAGAATAAAACAAGAAAAATCCATTCACTATCTTGTGCCGGAACGAGTATTAGAGTATATTGAGAATAAGGGGCTTTATCGGGCCTGATTTTTGCTGTCCTGAAATATACTATTATTGGCGGTGTGAAAAAGCATCGGAGTCGCGTGCATGACGGAACAGTTTCGGAGCGTAAGAAAGAAAGTAAAGAAAGCGCTGGACAAGGAGCGCTGGGAGCATACGAAGGGCGTGGTCTATACGGCGGCAGCCCTTGCGATGGCGCATGGAGAGGACATCGACAAGGCAATGATGGCGGGCCTTCTTCATGACTGCGCGAAGTGCATCCCGCACGCGGAAAAGATCGCGATCTGCAAAAAAGAGAAGATCGCGTTGAAACAGGTGGAGTTAAAAAATCCGTCTCTTATCCACGCGAAGCTCGGGGCCTTTCTTGCAAAAGAAAAATACGGAGTGAGGAGCCGGGAGATCCGGCACGCGATCCGTACGCACACGACAGGCTCGCCGAAAATGAACACGCTGGATAAGATCATTTTCATCGCGGACTATATCGAACCGGGACGCATGGAAGCGCCGAATCTCGACGAGGTCCGGCCGCTGGCGTTTACGGATCTTGACTTATGCATGTATCGCATTCTGACCGATACGTTGGAATATCTGAAGGGAACGGACCGGGAAACGGACCCCGCGACCAAACGCACATGGAAAGCTTTTGACCTTTTGATCAACGGAGAAACGAATGGAAATAAGCGCTAAGGAAATGGCGAAAAGCGCCTATGAAGCACTTGCGGACAAAAAAGCCAGGGACGTAAAGATCCTTGATATTTCGGAGATCTCTCCGATCGCGGACTACTTTCTGGTGGCCAGCGGAGAGAACCCCGCGAAGCGTTCTGCCATGACGGACGCCGTGGAAGAGGCGCTGGGGAGGCTTGGCTGCAGCGGAATGCGAAAGGAAGGAGATCACCGTTCCACCTGGATCCTTCTGGACTATAAAGAGATCATTGTACATATTTTTTCAGATGAGGACAGAGAGTTTTACGATCTGGAAAGAGTCTGGAGAGATGCAAAAATCCTTTCTCCGGAGGAGCTTACATGAGTGAATGGGTGCTTGTTGTAGATGATGATACAGCGAACCTTCGAATGGCCAGCCACATCCTGGTGGGTGAAGGAATGCGCGTGAGCTGCGTGAAATCCGGGGAAGAAGCGTTAAACTTTCTGAGCACGAACCGCCCGGACCTGATCCTTCTGGATGTCCACATGCCGGGCATGGACGGGTTTGAAACGCTGAAGAGAATGAGAGAGAATGATGATTACCGGAAGATCCCGGTGATCTATCTGACCGCAGATGAGGACACGGAGACCGAGAAGGCGGGGCTGAATGCCGGAGCCATGGACTTTATCAAAAAGCCGTTTGTTCCGGAGGTCATGCTGATCCGTGTGCAGCACATCATTCATCTGATCCATCTTCAGAACAACCTTTCGGAAGAGGTTGAGGAAAAGACGAAGGAAGTGGTGAGCCAGCAGGAGCGGCTTGCCAGGATCTCTCTGGAGATCGTACAGGCCTTATCGGGCGCGATCGACGCGAAGGATACCTATACGAACGGCCACTCCACGAGAGTCGCGGAATACGCCCGTGAGATCGCAAAACGCACGGGATATTATTCCGCAAAGGAGCTTGAGAATATATACATGATGGGACTTTTGCACGACGTGGGGAAGATCGGCATACCGGATTCCATCATCAATAAGCCGGCGCGGCTCTCAAGCGATGAGTTTGAACAGATCATGAACCATCCGGTGCTCGGGGCGAGGATATTGCAGAATATCCGGGAATTCCCGGAATTAAAGACCGGCGCCAGATGGCATCACGAACGATACGACGGCACGGGTTATCCGGACGGACTGGCAGGGGAAGATATACCGGAACCGGCCCGGATCATTGCGGTGGCGGATGCGTATGACGCTATGACGTCCCGCCGGAGTTACCGCGACGTGCTTTCACAGGAGACGGTTCGCAGTGAGATCGAAAAGGGAAGGGGAACTCAGTTCGATCCGGAATTCGCAGACATCATGCTGAAGATGATGTCGGAAGATCCGAACTACGAAATGAGGGAGAAGTAAAACAAAAACAAAGGGGGCTGCAGGGCTTATCATGCCGAGAAAAGAGGGGGAAAAAGATATACAAAGGCTCGTCCACCTCGTGATCGTGATCGCGCTCACGGGGATGTCGATCTGTCTTGGTGTGCTTATCTTTTTGTGGGGCTGGGAGCTTTTTGCGCTGCCGGTGCTGCTTTTTATGACAGTAGCGGTCTGGTGGATCCACATTACCGACAGAGTCCCATCCCGCATCCGGATCATCATTTATTCTGCGTTTGCCGCGTTCGGCATTTTCTATTACGGGATCCATTCCAATACGTTCTATGATGTTCCGCTGATGATCGTCACGGTCATGTTCCTTTTCGGCATTACGAATGAAAAGGCCGCGGTGCATCTTGAGTTCGCGACGTATATCGTCTATTTTGCGTTCTATATGCTGCTTCATTTCACCGGTTATCGAACAGAAGACATCGTGGTCGGGAAGATCGCCATCGAGGTCGGTATGTTGCTTGAAGTTTACTGGCTCTGCCTCTTTATGATCCGGAAACACGAAGATGAAGGAAAGAATTACGACCGGATCATCGATGAGCTCTCCGATGTGAATAACCGCACGGAGGATTTCTTAACCAACGTTTCCCATGAACTCAGAACGCCGATCAATGCGGTCACCGGGATCACCTCCGTCATGCTTGGCAATGAAAACGACCCTGAAAAACAAAAGGACCTTTTATCGATCCAGAAGGCCGGAGACCGCCTCATGGGGCAGATCGCCGACATCCTTGACTATACCGAGATCGATACCGGAAGGCTCATCTTAACCAGTGAAGAATATCAGGTTTCTTCGATCATCAATGACCTTGTGACAGAGCTTCGGATCATGGAGCAGAAGGACCGTCTGGACATGCTCTTTGACCTTGACGCGCGTGTGCCCAACAAGCTCATCGGCGACGGGCGCCGCATCAAAAAGATCATCCGCCATATCCTGGATAACTCCATCAAATTCACCCGCGTCGGCGGGATCTATGTCCGTATTACCAGCATACCGAAGGATTACGGCGTGAACCTGACCATCCAGATCCGCGATACAGGAATCGGGATCAACAGTGAAGACATGGCCCGGATCATTCATGGGTTTTACCAATCGGATTCAAGCCGCAGCCGGCGCGCCGGCGGCATTGGCTTAGGGCTCCCCATCGTCTATGGTTTTGTGAAAGCCATGGGCGGTTTTGTGCAGCTTGAAAGCAGGGAAGGCGAGGGCACCACGGTCATGGTCTCGATCCCGCAGCGGATCGCGGATGAACGGCCGAGCCTTGTTGTGAAGGGCGTGGATGATCTTTGCAACGTATGTTATATCAAGACCGAAAAATATGAGGTGGCGGAGGTCCGCGACTTCTATGACTGCATGATCAAGAACCTGGTGGAGGGCCTCGGCACTTCGGCCCACCGCACGAACAGCCTGGAAGGCTTCCGGCAGATTTTGGATACCTATCATGTGACCCATGTATTTACTGCAAAGGAAGAATACGAAGAGAGTCCGGCCTTCTTTGAGACGATGGATCCGGAGATCAAGATCATCATCATCTCCGACGATACGCTTTCCATCAAGCCCGGAAAGAACTTCGTCCTCATCAAAAAACCGGCGTTTTCGCTGGCGATCGCAAATACCATGAACTCGGATGAAAATGTGGACGAAAGCCTGCTGATCGACGGCAGGAAGCTCGTATTCCCGGGTGTAAAGGCCCTGGTGGTGGATGATGAGGATATGAATCTCTTCGTCGCAAACGGCATCTTCAAGAGCTATCTCATGGAGGTGACCACGGCGATCAGCGGAATGGACGCGATCCGGCTTTGCGAACATAAGGAATTCGACATTATCTTCCTGGACCACATGATGCCGGAAATGGACGGCGTCGAGACTTTGAAGCTTTTGAAGAAGGAATTCGAGGACCGGAAGCAGCCGGCGTATGTGGCGTTGACCGCGAATGCCGTATCCGGTGCCAGAGAGATGTTCTTGAAGGAAGGGTTCGACGAATTCGTAAGCAAGCCGGTCGAATATCTCGAACTGGAGAGAGTGCTGCGCAAGGTCCTGCCGGCGCACTTCCTGCGGTATGCGATCGCGGATCTGGACGAGGAAGCCTTCATCATGGCGGCGAAGGAACAGATGGCCGGCATGACCGTCGACCCGATCCGGCTCCTGGCAGCGCAGGGCTTAAATACTTCGTCCGGCATCAACTTCTGCCGCGGAGACCGCGCGTTCTATGCGGATCTGCTGCGTAAATTCAATCAGAGCGCGCCGAAGAAGATCGAAGAACTGAAGACCGACTTTGAACGGAAACAGTGGAGCGAATACCGCATCCGCGTCCACGCGCTGAAGAGCTCAGCGAAGATGGTCGGCGCGGACGAGCTTTCCGAGCTGGCTCTGGTACAGGAGATCGCGGCTAAGGATGAGGATACGGAAGTCCTTGCAGCCGGTTTTGATAACCTCATCTTAAGCTATCAGGCGATTTCGGAAATGATCGGAGAAGCGATCCAGCCGCAGCTTGAAGCGGAAGAAGGAGAACTGGTGCCGCTCGATCCGGCGGTCTTTGGCGAGAAGCTTTCGGAGATCCTGGCAGCGCTCAGTACCTTCGAAGCGGAGAAGGCGGAACGCATCATGAACGATCTTTCACAGTTTACATACGGCGAGACACCGATCAAGGAGATCTTTAAGGATGCCATGAACTACATCGAAGACTTTGATATGAATTCGGCCGCGGAGATCATCCGTGCCCTTTATGACGATGTTCAGAAGGGAGGTGCCTGAAATGCTGAAGAAGTTCATTGATTACGTTACGGATTCCGAACGGGAATTGAGCGATCGGACCTTCCTTCTGATGTCGGTCACGTCGTTCACGGTGCTCTGCATTATCTTTATCTGGGACATCTGCATCGGGGAACCGTTTTTGAAGCTCCTTGCGCTTGGCATCGGGCTGGTCGGATTGCTGGTCATGTTGATCGTTGCCATGAAAACCGGCAGGGTTCAGTTTGTTGCATTGATCGTAACGGTTGTTCTGGTCTTTGTGCTGCTTCCGATCGAGTTCTTTACCGGCGGCGGGATCAACGGCTGCACCCCGATCTGGTACGCCTATTCCTTCATGTATGTCGGGATCAACCTGAAGGGGAAGAAACGATACATTATGATGCTGACCATCCCGGCGTCAGCGATCGCCTGTTATCTGATCGCATATCAGCATCCGACGTATCTGATCTATCACAACACCAAGACTGCCTACCTCGATTCGATCGCATCCCTGATCGCCGTCGGGTGTACGCTGTTCTTCATCGTGGCGTTTTTGATCCGTGTGTTCCAGAAGGAAAACTCGCAGACCAAACGGCAGAAGGAAGAGATCGAAGAGCTGAACCGCAGCCAGAACCGGTTCTTCTCCAGCATGAGCCATGAGATCCGCACCCCGATCAATACGATCATCGGGTTGAATGAGATGACGCTCAGAGAGGAAACCTCGACGGAAGTGGCGGAAAACTCTCTGACGATCCAGGCCGCCAGCAAGATGCTGCTGACGACGATCAACGATATTCTGGATATGAGCAAGATCGAATCCGGGAAGATGGATATCGTACCGGTGGAATATGATGTGGGAGAGCTGTTCTCGGAGATCGTGAACCTGATCTGGGCGCGGTGCCGGGAGAAGGGGCTGGAATTCCATATCGACGTGGATGTCAACATACCGCGCCGCCTTTACGGGGATGAGATAAGGATCAAACAGATCCTGATCAACCTTTTGAACAATGCGATCAAATACACGGAGAAGGGTTCCGTTACGCTGCAGGTCCAGTGCACGGCCGGAGAGAAGCCGGACCGGGTGCAGGTTTTGTTCTCCGTTTCGGACACCGGCATGGGGATCAAGAAAGAAAACATCCCCTATCTTTTCGATGCGTTCCGACGTGTGGATGTGGAACAAAACCGCCAGATCGAAGGCACGGGGCTCGGGCTTGCGATCGTGAAACAGCTTGTGGATCTGATGGGCGGAGAGATCACGGTAAACAGTATCTACACGAAGGGGTCAACCTTTATCATGACCCTGGAGCAAGGCGTGATCGATCACAATTCGCTCGGCGAGCTCGGCTTAAGTACGCGCCATACACTTAATTCCAGAGAGCATTATCGGCAGAGCTTTGAGGCGCCGAAAGCCAAGGTGCTGATCGTGGATGATAATGAAGCCAACCTGATGGTGGAGGCGAAGCTCCTTCGGGATACGAAGATCCATATCGACCTTGCGGAAAGCGGAAAGGAATGTCTGGAGAGAACCAGGAACACCGTGTATAACTGCATCTTTATGGACCATCTGATGCCGGGTATGGACGGGATCGAATGCCTGAAAGCGATCCGCGCGCAGAAGGGCGGACTGAACCGCGAGGTGCCGGTGATCGTTCTGACGGCAAACGCCGGCGCGGATAATAAGGAACTGTACCGCGATGCGGGCTTTGATGATTATCTCTTAAAACCGGTCACCGGGCCGCTTTTGGAAACAGCGCTCGTACATCACCTGCCGAAAGAGCTCGTGCACCTGACCGACGCGGAGGTCATGAGTTCGCAAACGGAAGCGGGGCTCTTCCGCAAGCATTCGGACCGGCTGCCGATCCTGGTCACTTCGGAGAGTGTCTGCGACCTGCCGAAGCTGACGACGGAAAAACTGAATATCCCGCTGATCTCATACCGGATCTTCACGGAAGAAGGGGATTTCCTCGACGGAGCCGAGGTCGAGGCCGACGGGCTCATGGATTATATCGCAGAGGGCCATCGCAGGATCAGTGCAAAAGAACCCTCTGTGGCGGACTATGTTGATTTCTTTGCCAGAGCGCTCACGAAAGCGAATCAGGTCATTCATCTGGCGCTTTCCGATAATATCGGGCACGGCTATGAAAACGCCTGTGAAGCGGCCACAACCTTCGACAACGTGACGGTCTTCAATACGAGGCTCTTGTCCGGTGCGATGGGGCTTTTGGTCATCCAGGGGCACCG
>JAEESA010000097.1 GCA_016286115.1 Lachnospiraceae bacterium | reverse complement strand
TTCAAAGGCAGCCGTCTTCCAATACTCACCGATCTCCGGATATCCTTCACGATAGGCCACGCGGCTCATTGCAAGATACATGCCGACTTCAGAGCATTCTCCGTTAAAGTTCGATCTGAGATCCGCGATGATGTCTTCCGGCGCGCCCTTTGCCACGCCTACCACATGTTCCGCTGCCCAGGTTCTTTCCCCTTCCTGCTTCTTAAACTTCTCCTTCGGCGCCTGGCACTGGGGACATTTTTCCGGGGGCTCGTCTCCCTCGTGAACATATCCACATACTTCACATACCCATTTCGCCATGATAAAACCTCCCTTTTTACATAAATTTCCGTAACCTTTCAGAGCAACTCGAACTGCCCCGATCAGCTACAAGTTGTCTTATCATTATAACAGAAATAGTACACAAAAGGAACTAAAAACTATTACAATTTACGGCTCCTCAAGCTTGTGAATTATTTTGTGTTTTGGCAATAAAAGTAATCAGTGGCTATAATATCCCATTCTTAAATCCAGCCATAATTTCATTTGTAAGGCTGTAATCCATGGCTTGCAGCTCGATCTCCTCACGCGGGACCCAACGGGCTTCTTTTAATTCCGACGTGTCGGGACGGATCTCATCATCCCCTTCCGCTTCGCATAAGAAGCCTGTCAAAAGATCGCTTGCGACGCCCCAGGGCTGGGACTTATAATATCGGATGTTTTTGATCCGGATCCCGGTCTCTTCCATGACCTCCCGTGCGCAGGTTTCCTCCAGTGTCTCCCCGATCTCCGTGAACCCGGCGATCAGCGCGTTCTGAGAAAAGCCGCGGCGGTATTTGGTCAGCAAAAGGCAATCTCCCTTTTTCACGCCGACGATGACCGCGGGATTGATCCTCGGGTAATACACCTCGCCGCAGGACGGGCAGACCATCGCGCGTTCGGTTTTTGAATGCTGCAGCACCGAAGCGCAGCACCCGCAGAACCGGTGGTGCTGATACCACTCCGCCAGATGCATGGCGGTAAACGCCGCAAACACATATTCCTTCGGAAGCAGGGGCCTGTTTCTAAACTCCTTCATCGGGTGCATCGCGCAGTCCTTCGGTTCCTCCGATGCCAGGAAAAACGCCGTGTCATCGATTGAAAATAGATAGGGCAGATCCTTTTCTCTCGCGCCTGCCCTCGGAAAATCCAGGCGGTCTTCTGTGAGATCCGCCGCCATTTCCCCCTTATGATAATAGATCAGGCAGTCCCCGCTCTTTGGCCGGGCTTCCGGATCAAACGTATTCTTTAATTTATGCGGTGCAATATCCTGGATCATGATAATACCTCCTGCGCGCACTTACAGATCGAGCAGGGAGATTTATCCCTATGCTCGCCGCGCCGATCGCGTCCGGCTTCAGCCGGAAACTTCCTTACGCGATCGTGCGCATAAAGAGCGGCCCGACAAAACCCTGCCGGACCGCCAAAATTCACATTGTTTCCCTTTCAGGCCGCTGCCTGAAACAAGCCTATTATACCTTGAAGAAATCGACCGTTTCCTGCAGGCTGTTCGCGATCTCCGAAAGCGAGGAGGCTTCCTCGACCACGTTCTCCATGTTCTCGTCCAACATGGTCAGAGATGCGGAGGTTTCCTGTGTGGAAGCTGCATTCTCTTCGGATACGGAGGACAGGCTCTCCACAGCGTTCATGATGTCGTCCTTGGCGGTGTTCACCATGCCGACCAGACGCACGATCTCCTGGTTTCCTTCCTCGGTCTCCTGCAGGATCGAAAGCATTTCTTCGAATGCTTCGTCCATCGCTGCCATTTCCACGGACTCGCTGGAGGTATCCTCTTTGATCTTTCCGGTCAGTTCCTTGTTGCGGTTCGAAAGCGCGGTGATCTTATCCAGCATGCCGGTGATCTCTTTGGCCGCCTGATCCGATTCCTCGGCAAGACCCTTGATGTTGTCCGCAACGACTGCGAAGCCCTTGCCGGCTTCTCCGGCTCTGGCTGCCTCGATCGAAGCGTTCAAAGCGAGGAGGTTCGTCTGGCTTGCGATACCGATGATGGCTTCCGCTGCCTTGCTGATGTCTTCCACCACGACGGCGGTCTCGTTGACAGAGCCCTGTACTTCGCCGGCCATCGTATCGGTCATTTCGTCGGCTTCCTTCAGCTTCTCGAGTTCCTTCTGTACGCTCTTTGCCTTCTCGTACAGGTTTCTCCCCTTCTCCAGGTTCGTATTGGCCGCTTCCAGAACCGCCTCTACGGAATTGCCGATGCCGATCGCCAGATCGGAGGTGTTCTGCACATCCTGTGCCATGGAGGTGGCGCCGTTTGCAAGATCGGAAACTGCCTGCGTGATGCCTGCCGTCGTTCCCTGGCTGGAAACGATCTGGTCGCGGGACTTATTCGACCCGTCGTTCACGTCAATAGCGCCCTGGCGCACACGAAGCAATGTTTCCTGCAGCTTCTTTCTCATATTTTCAAGTGAAATGCAGACACGGGCGAAATCCTTGATATTCTGGGAATTGTCCACTTCGGTGATAAAATCGCCGCCTTCCAGCTTTTCGATGGATTTCTGCATCAGGCCGACCTTCTTTACGATCAGATTTCCGACCAGAAGGACGATAACGATGAACAAGGCTGCCACAATGACTTCCACGATGATCTGAACCAGCATCATCTTATTGATCTCCGCCTGCGTATCCTTATAAGGACGGCCGGCAAAAACCATGCCGCAGATCGTGCCTGACTTATCCTTCAGAGGTATATAGTATCCGGAAAAATCCTGACCCACGATCTCCACATGGGGAATGAACATTTCCTGTCCGCCGGTAAGAACCGTTTGTTTTACCTTATCCGTGGCCTGGGTGCCGACAACACGTTTGCCCGAAGCATCCTTGATCGAAGTCACATAACGTGTATCGCCGTAGAAAATGGTAAAGTGAACGTCTTCATCAAGACCCGCTTCCACCATCGGGTCATCCTCGGGGATCCTCGTCAGTCCGAGATAAAGCTCGCCATCCTGCACATGAAAGCTTCCGCCCTGTCCCTTTGCCATATCCTGCAGGCGTTCATTCAGGACGTACACGGATGTCCGCAATTGGCTTCGGATCATATCCGTTGTAATGTCCGTGGCTGAAACGTACGCACTGATGATCGCTCCTATCGTTGCGGCAAGCAGCGGCAAAAGAGCCGATAAGATCAGCACTGCCCGGAAACTCAGTTTCCCCTGTTTCTTTTTCGCTTTCTCCATTTCATTTCCTCCTGATTCGTGTTTACTCCGGTCGCCTTTCTCAGTCACTGTCCAGGTCAGAGTAGAATTGATATTATCTAGGTCTTTAGACCTACTAAATAACATTATAGTAAATTATGATTTTATTTCAATAACTTTTTTAGTTTTTGAGCCATTTCCCGAAAAGCCTTGCCGCGGTGGCTCAATTCGTTCTTTTTTTCCGGGCTCAAAACCGCGGAAGTACAGCCACATTCCGGCACGTAAAAGATCGGATCGTAGCCAAAACCGTTGAGCCCTTCGGGTTCGTGCGCGATCCGGCCCTCGAAGGTCTCTCTGACAACGAGTTCCGTCTTATCCGGCAGGATCGCCGCCACGGCACAGACAAAGCGGGCCGTTCTCTTTTCGTCCGGCACGCCCTCCAGCTTTTCGATCAACGCGCGGTTCTTGATCTCATGCGGCGTATCTTCCCCCAGAAACCGCGCCGATTTGATCCCGGGTTCGCCGCCCAGCCAGTCGATCTCCAGCCCCGAATCATCCGCCATGACGATCTCATCCGTATGTTCTGCCACGGTGCGGGCTTTGATCAGCGCGTTTTCTTCGAACGTAGTGCCGTTCTCATCGATCTCAACATCGATCCCGGCGTCCTTCATCGAAATGAGTTCGCAGGGCAGGTCGCTTAAGATCTGCCGGATCTCCCGCAGCTTATGCTGATTTCCGGTTGCAAATACAATCTTTACCATCTGTTTCTGCTCCTTCTGATCTTCCCTTTCATATCCGGCATTTCCCTTTTTTCCTCTGCTGGCGCAAAGCCGATCAGAAGGTCGGTCTTACAGTCCTCGCAGTATTTTCCGCAGCCGATCGGTTTTTTGCATGCTTTGCAGACCACCTCCGAAGATTTGGGTTCCGAAAATTTAATCCTTTCCTCATACACCCAGTTCTTCAAGAACGGAAGCGGTAGATCATGCGCCTCCGACAGCTGGCTCAGCGTCAGCCCCGGGTCCCTTTCCATGTCGTCCCGGATCTCGTGCAGCTTCTTTTCAGTTTTTCCAAGGCACTCCTTGCACAGCTCCGGCCCGATGCTGTACTTAAATAATGTGCCGCATAACTCACAAACTCTTACGTCGTCCATATTTTTCCCGTACTATATCAATCCAAATGAAATACCGGATGCAGATCCGTTGCCACCGGAGAATTGTCCGGATTGGTCTCCATGATATCGGCCATGAAATCCCACCACTTGCGATTGATGGGGTCATCCGCCTGTTTTGCCCATTCGGCTTCGTCATCGATCTCGATCGTTCCGAAGAGCGTCAATGTTTCCTTATCCAAAAAAATCGAATAATTCCTGCCCCCGTGGGCATGGATGCTGTCTTTCATCTCCTGCCACAACTGATTGTGCCTTTTTTCATACTCCTCCTCCTGTCCCGGGAAGAGCTTCATCTTAAAACCCTTGATCATTTTCTTCTCCTTACACCGCTCTGCTCATCGCGCGGCCCGTGCCCGGCTTCAGCCGAAAATATTCCTAACGCCGCCCTGTCCTTCGCTATCGAGCAGGAGGTTCCCTCCTGCTCGTCGCGCGGCCCGTGCCCGGCTTCAGCCGGGATATTTCCTTGCACGGGCCTGTAATAATCGAGCAGGAGGGCTCTCCTGCTCGTCGCGCGGGCGGCGTTCGGCGTCAGCCGAAAAATTCCTAACGGCGCCCTGCGCAGAAAAGGAGCCGCCATGTACCCCATGGCAGCTCCTTCCTTTCTTTCGCTATCTTACGCTTTCGCTGCCATAGCCGCTTTGATCTGCTCGGTCAGCTGGGGTACGATCTTGTTCAGATCACCAACCACGCCGTAATCCGCCACATCAAAGATCGGTGCATCTTCGTCCTTGTTGATGGCGATGATGATATCCGATTCTTCCATACCGGCTACGTGCTGGATCGCTCCGGAGATACCGATCGCGAAATACACCAGCGGACGGACGGTCTTTCCGGTCTGGCCAACCTGCAGATCCTGCGGCTGCCAGCCATTTTCCACGACAGCACGGCTGCAGGATACGGTTCCGCCGATGGCTTCCGCAAGGTCCTCAAGAAGCTTGAAGTTTTCCTTGCTTCCCACGCCACGGCCGCCGGAGACCAGGATCTTCGCGTCCATGATGTTCTTTGTGGTCACCACGGATTTCACGATCTCCTGGATCTCCACAAAGCGGTTGTTCTTTTCGATCTTTGCGTCAAAGTCAATGACTTCTGCCTTGCGTCCTGTTTCCTTCGGGAGCTTCTGCATAACGCCGGGACGGACCGTTGCCATCTGCGGACGGTTGTCCGGGCAGGCGATCGTCGCGATCGTGTTGCCGCCGAATGCGGGACGGGTCATCAGAAGCTGATTGTGCTTCTGTTCTACGCCTTCCTTCGGTTCGAGCGGGAAGTCGCCGATGTCAAGCTGTGTGCAGTCTGCGGTCAGACCGGTCGCCACACGGGCGGAAACCGTCGGGCCAAGGTCACGGCCGATAGCGGTCGCGCCCACCAGCATGATCTCCGGCTTGAACTCATTGATCACAGCGGTCAGAGCCTGTGCGTAAGGCTCGGTCATATAGGTCTCAAGAGAAGGATCATCCACCACGATGACCTTGTCTGCGCCGTATTCGCCCAGCTCATCCGCCAGTTCCTTAATGCCGGAGCCCAGCAGCACCGCTGTCACTTCGGTTCCGAGATCTTTGGCAAGATCTTTTCCTTTGCCGATCAGCTCAAAGGCGATGCTTGAGAGCTTCTTATCCACCTGCTGCGCAAAGATATATACGCCCTTGTATTCTTCTAAACTCATCTTTTATCGCCCTCCTATTAAATAACGTGTTTCTCAGTCAATTTGCCGATGATGTAGGAAACGCCCTCTTCGGGAGTATCCGGAGCCACCTTTTCACCTGCGCCCTTACGAACCTTATCCGAAGCCTTGGCGATCTTCGTGGGAGAACCGGCAAGACCCATGTTGGCGTCATCCAGCTCTTTCAGATCAGCCCTTCCCCAAACTGTCACTTCTTTTTCGTCATAAGCGTCAAAGATGCCACCCGGCGTCATGTACCGGGGCTCGTTCAGCTCGGAAAGTGCGGTGATCAGGCAGGGCATTTTCGCCTTCAGCATGTGATGGCGGTCTTCATACTGCCGCTTTACGATCACGGAGTCTCCGTCGATCTTGATGTCGGCTGCATAGGAGATCACCGGGAGTTTTAAGTGCTCAGCGATCTGCGGTCCGACCTGTGCCGTATCGCCGTCGATAGCCTGGCGGCCGGTGATGATCAGATCATATTCAAGGTTCTTTAACGCAGCAGCGATCGTGGAGCTTGTTGCCCAGGTATCGGCACCGCCGAGCACACGGTCCGTTACCAGATACGCCTTGTCCGCGCCCATGGCGAACGCTTCTCTTAAGATATCGTCAGCCTTGGGAAGTCCCATGGTCAGTACCGTCACTTCTGCGCCGTACTGATCTTTCAGCCGCAGGGCTGCTTCCAGACCCGCCTTGTCATCCGGGTTCATAATGGCCAGCATGGCCGCTCTGTTCAGGGTCCCGTCCGGATTGAACTGGACGCCGCCAGCGGTATCGGGAACCTGCTTAATACATACAACTACTTTCATGTAATTCTCTTCCTCCTGTATTTTCTACCCTACTTAAGCAGAGCGCCAGAAATGACCATTCTCTGCACCTCGGATGTGCCTTCATAGATCTCCGTGATCTTCGCGTCACGCATCATGCGCTCCACGTCGTATTCACGGATGTAGCCGTATCCGCCGAAGAGCTGTACAACTTCGGTGGTCACTGCCATCGCGGTCTCCGCCGCAAAGAGTTTTGCCTTGGCGGCTTCTACGGAGTACACCTTCTGGGTTTCCTTCGCCTTTGCTGCCGCATAGACCAAAAACTTCGCTGCTTCGATCCGGGTCGCCATGTCGGCCAGCTTGAACTGGGTGTTCTGCTGCTGGGCGATGGAACGTCCGAACTGCTTTCTTTCTTTGGTATATTCGATACAACGCTCAAGAGCGCCTTCCGCGATACCGAGAGCCTGCGCCGCGATACCGATACGGCCGCCGTCCAGCGTATGCATGGCGATCGGGAAGCCCTTGCCTTCTGCGCCGAGCAGAGCATCGGCCGGGATCTTGCAGTCTTCAAAGATCAGCTCATAGGTGGAAGAACCACGGATACCCATCTTCTTTTCCTTTGTTCCGAAGGAGAAGCCGGGCGTTCCCTTTTCCACGATGAAGGCCGAAAATCTCTTTTTCTTGCGGCCCTTCGGGTCTACCTGTACTTCGGTCACGGCGATCACGATGTAAACATCCGCTTCTTTACCGTTTGTGATGAAGCACTTGGAGCCGTTTAAGAGCCAGGAACCGTCGTCCTGCTTGATCGCTCTGGTCTGCGCTCCCTGCGCGTCGGTACCGGCGCCGGGCTCAGTCAGCGCGAAAGCGCCGAGGAATTCGCCGGAGGCCAGCTTCGGCACATATTTCTGTTTCTGCTCTTCCGAACCGTAGGTCAGGATCGGGTCAATGCAAAGCGATGTATGGGCGGACACGATAACGCCGGTGGTGCCGCAGACCTTGCTGAGCTCTTCTACGCACATTACGTAGGTCAGAGGATCGCAGCCCTGGCCGCCATACTCCTTCGGCACGGGGATCCCAAGGAACCCGGCCTTTGCCATCTTCTCCACTGTCTGGCGGGGGAACACTTCGGTCTCGTCGGTTTCCTGTGCCAGCGGTTTGGCTTCATTTTCGGCAAACTCCCTGAACAGGGTTCTTGCCATTTCATGTTTCTTGTCTAATGTGAAATCCATTCCTATTCTCCTTCTCCTTACTTATGCATCGATCGGTGTCTTGGTCCTGTCGGGATTATATACATAAAAGCCCTTGCCGGACTTCACACCCAGGTTTCCGCCGCGAACCATCTTGCGGAGCAGCGGGCATGCGCGGTACTTGCTGTCACCGGTTTCGTTGTAGAGAACGTCCATAATGGCAAGGCAGATATCCAGTCCGATAAAGTCGCCGAGCTCCAGCGGTCCCATCGGGTGATTTGCGCCAAGCTTCATGGCTGCGTCGATACCGGCTACATCGGAAACGCCTTCCATCTTGATGAAAGCAGCTTCATTGATCAGCGGGATCAGGATCCGGTTTACAACAAAGCCGGCAGCTTCGTTGACCTGTACCGGAGTCTTACCGATCTCTTCGGAAATCTTCTTGATCTTATCCACGGTTTCCTGCGGAGTGTTCACGCCTGCGATCACCTCGACCAGCTTCATGCGGTCTGCGGGATTGAAGAAGTGCATACCGATCATCGGACGGGAAAGGCCGTTGCCGATCTCGGTGATGGAAAGGGAAGAGGTGTTGGAAGCGAAAATGCAGCCTTCCTTGCAGATCTCATCCAGTTCCTTAAAGGTCGTTTTCTTGACCTCCATATTTTCAAACGCAGCTTCCACGATCAGATCGCAGTCCTTGCAAAGGTCCTCTTTCAGACCGGGCGTGATCTTTGCGACGATCCCGTCCACCGTTGCCTGATCCATCTTGCCCTTTTCGACAAGCTTCGCATAACCCTTCTGGATCTTGTCCTTGCCGCCATCGGCCCACTCCTGCTTGATATCGCAGAGCTTGACCTCATAACCGTCCACGGATGCGAATGCCTTCGCGATCCCCTGGCCCATTGTACCGGCACCGATAATACCTACTATCATGTTCTATCATCCTCCTTCATGTATTTCGCCCTGCCCGGAAAAAGTCCAAGCAGGACGATAATTAATTTTTCATTTAAGAAACGCCTTCCCGATAACGTTTACATCTCCACGATCGTGGCGCAGCCCATGCCGCCGCCGATGCAGAGCGTTGCAAGGCCTCTCTTTGCGCCCTTCTTCTTCATCTCATGAAGCAGGGTCACAAGGATACGGCAGCCGGAAGCGCCGACCGGATGGCCGAGAGCGATAGCGCCGCCGTTCGGGTTCAGCTGTTTTGCGACATCGATGCCAAGGTCCTTGCCGACCGCCACAGACTGTGCCGCAAACGCTTCATTCGCTTCGATGATATCGAAATCGGAAATGGAAAGGCCGGTCTTTGCCATGACTTTCTTTGTGGCAGCCACCGGGCCGATGCCCATGACTTCGGGACGTACGCCTGCGAGTGCGCCGGCCACGAAGGTCGCCATCGGGGTCACACCGAGTTCCTGTGCCTTCTCTTCGCTCATCACGACCACTGCTGCCGCACCGTCATTGATACCGGAAGCATTGCCTGCGGTCACGAAGCCGTCCGGATTGATCGTGCGCATGGAAGCGAGCTTCTCCAGAGTCACGTCCGGCCTCGGGCCTTCATCCGTGTCGAAATCGATCATTTCTTTTTTCTTCTTTACCGGAACCGGAACGATCTCGTCCTTGAACGCGCCGCTCTCCAGAGCTGCCTTGCATTTCTGCTGGCTGTTGAACGCGAACTCATCGAGCTCTTCCCTGGTCAGGTTCCACTCTCTGCAGATATTGTCCGCAGTCGTGATCATATGATAATCATTAAAGGCATCCCACAGTGCGTCCTTGACCATGGTATCCACAAGGCAGCCCTTGCTCTGCGTCGGCCAGGTCATACGATAGCCGTAACGCCCCTGCGGGATCGCATAGGGAGCCATGGACATATTCTCCATACCTCCGGCCACGACGACATCCGCGTCTCCTGCCATGATCATCTGCGCCGCCTGGTTCACGCAGTTCAGACCTGAACCGCAGACCACGTTCGTCGTCACTGCCGGCGTCTCGACCGGAAGACCAGCCTTGATCGCGGACTGCCGTGCCACGTTCTGCCCCTGACCCGCCTGGATCACGCAGCCCATGTACACATGCTCCACCTGCTCCGGCTTCACACCTGCCCGGTTCAGGGCTTCCTTGATGACGATAGCTCCCAGCTCCGCAGCCGGAGTCGTGCTTAAGCCTCCGCCCATGGTTCCGATCGCCGTACGGCATGCGCCTGCTAATACCACCTTTTTTGCCATGTTTTCTCTCCTTTTCATGAAGTAAAATTTTACAAATTTCGCAAACGATTATACCACAAAAATGTGCATATTGAAACAGAAATCGTAAACGAATTTGATAAAATTGCATCATTTTGTTAAATCATTGTTAAAAAAGTTGTGTAAATGGCTCAATATTGCCCTTACATCGCCGCAAACAGTTTCGCATAGTCGGATACCGGCGGGAGATTCTTATATTCCGGGATCAAAATCTCCTCGTCCATAGAGTTGATGACCAGCACCGTGAGTTCCAGTTCCGGGATCGTGTAGTCATAGGAAAAGCGGACAACGTGCCCCGCTTCTACCGACACAAGGCAGGGCCTTCCGTCCTCCTTTACCCCTTCGCCGCACACGACGCCAAGCTCCGTCAAGACCCCCTTCAGAGCCGGGAGACGGGATCTTTCATACATCTCGGCGATTCTCTTCTCCCTCTCGGTTCTGTCATCCTCCGTCGCCGGAACCGGCTCCCCG
>JAEESA010000407.1 GCA_016286115.1 Lachnospiraceae bacterium | reverse complement strand
CGATTTTAAGAAAAAACTGGATTCCATGAAGCTGGAGGGAAATGACGCCCTGGCAGATTCAAAATGGGAAGAGTCCGAGGAAAAGATCCTGTCCCTGGCCAAAGACCTGTCCGGCTTCGGCGATCCCACAGAGACGGGTAAAGGGAAACGGAGGGAACGGTTCCGTCAGATCTTAAGCAGCAACGCGGAGCTTCTGGCCTGGTTCCTGAAAAACAAGGAGAAAGACAACGATACGCTCTTTGCGAATATGAAGAAAAAGCTTCCCCTGCAGGAAGGAAATCTGGTGGGTTCCCTTCGGGAAAACCTCTCCGGAATTCTGAACTTTTTGCAGGAGAATCTGAAAGAGCAGCGCCTCACCACCGGAAATGTCGAAAAACTCCTGAATAACCGGGAAAAAGAGGAAGACTTAAAAACGCTTTTGGACGAAGCGGACGAAAAGATGGAGCAGTCCCTGGACGCCTGTATGGACGGGGTCCTTGTGCAGCTGGACTATGCCACGGACGACCTCTTTGTGGCGGCGGAGGAACAGAAGGATGATGGGATCCCTGAGCTTCGGAAGATGCTGCGGCAGTCCCTGAATAAGGAAAGCGGACAGGGCAAGTTCATCTATCTTACCCTGAAGAATTATTTCAAAAGCTCCTCGAAAAAGGATAAACGCCGGATGATGTTCTCCATGTTTAAAGACATGAAGCCGATCCAGGAGCTGAAGCTGTCCGAAGAGGAACAGAAGGAGATGAAGCCGGAAGAGCTGGAAGCGTATAAGGTCCGTCATAAGGAGATGGAGAAGAAGCGCCAGGCGGGACGGTATCTGGGCGGCCTCTTAAAGGGCGCAGGGCCCCTGTTCCAGAAGATGATGCAGGGTATTCCGGATGAGATGATCTCCGCGGATCTCAGAGAGGCTCTGAAGGATGTGAAGACAAGGCTGGAGCCCATCGATCCCGAATATGTGCAGAGTAAGCTGACGGAGATGCAGAACGCTTCCGGCGGCAAGGTAACAAGGATCGTTCTGAATAAGAGCCTTGGCGCAGCCAGCGTCGGCCAGGCCTTTTTATGCAGGATCTTCGGGCCGGAGCTTCCCAAGGTGGGGAAGGACGTGGTGATCAAGATCCTGCGTCCGAATCTGAAGGAGCGGATGGACGCGGAAAAGCAGATCCTCTTTGACTGCGCCGAAAAGGTGAGCGGCAGCATGAAAAAGGATTACGAGGAGCAGCTGAAGGCCATTGAAAAAGAGCTGGATCTCACCCTGGAAGCAAAGAATGTGGAGACGGGCTTTAAGACCTACCACGGCTATAAAAACGTGGACAAGGAAGACGAGGTCACTTCCGCGAACCTGGTGAAGGAGATCCCTGCCGCGAAGGACTATATGGTTCTGGAGAAGGGCGAGGGCGTTACCCTGGAAGACTATATCGAGGAAATGAACGAGCGGCTGGACCGGGAATGGGATGAGTATCTTAAACCCTTCACTCTGGATACCTGGTACGATAAGAAAAAGAAGGAAGTGGGCGCTAAACAGGCAAGAAAACTGCATGAGAAGCTAAAAGAAGATATCTGCAGGCGCGGAGCGGACAGGTGGGATCCGGCCTTTGTCTCAGAGGAAACCTGGCCGGAATACTTAAAGCAGAGAGACCGGCTTAAGAAAATGCTGAATGATGCGGTGATCCGCCAGAAGCATGTGGTCATGGCTGCGGATCTTTGGTCCAGACTGGGATTATTCGGGAAGGATCATTTCTTCCACGGGGATCTTCACGCCGGGAATATCCTGATCTCAGAAGACAAGGCGACCCTCATCGACTACGGAAACGCTTCCAAGATCACGGACGCCGAGCAGCATCAGATCATCGCCATGATCGGGGCCCTGACCAGGGGAAGCGAATGCGCCAGGGATTTCCTGTGGGCCTTTATCCAGCTTCTGCCGAAGGAGGAGGACGAGGGGCAGTTTAAACGGAAGAACGGAGCAAACGAGACGGAGCATCCGAGGCTGAAGGGCCAGGGGCAGAAGTTCCTGAATGAGATCACAAAGATCATGGACAAGACAAATGAATTCGCACCGGAAGATGAGGAAGATCCCATGATCGGTGAGAAGGTGGCGCTGATCCTGCAGAAG
>JAEESA010000096.1 GCA_016286115.1 Lachnospiraceae bacterium | reverse complement strand
CCGGTCACAACGTTATGATACCTGCCATCGGTCGTCGTCGCCTGATAGTAGACAGGCGTCGCCGCGCAGGCATCCGTAAACTTCGGATTCTCGTCCTTATACGGCCCCGTTTCCTTCAGCGCGTATTTGAACGTGTAATTCCGAAGATCCTGATTCAGGATCGTCACATCAATGGCATGGGCAGTTCCGTCATATACAAGATTGATATCGGCCGCATCGCCATCCAACTCATAATAGTTATAAACCTCAACCACATATTCAGAGGTATTTCCGGCCGTATCCTCCGCCACAATGGTGTGGCTGCTGTCGTCCGGTTCGATGCTGTAAGCGCCTCCCGTCGCCACACTGGCACCGTCGATCTTAACCGTGCTCAGGTGGTCATCCGTGACCTCAAATCCGAAGGCGGAATCGTAGTACCTGTGGACACCTGTCGTGGCATCTGTTTCAAAAAAACCTGTATTTGCCGGAGAAGGCGTGATCAACGGCGGCGTTGTATCTATGCTGTATCCGTTTGAGCTGAGGTAGGTAACATTTCCGCTGTTATCCTTGATCTGTGCGTACACCACCCACTGATCATCATTGTCCAGCCTGGGTTTGTTATTCTCATCATAGGTCTGCCAATCCAACGTATCGAGTTCAGCCGCCGTTTTATAAACATCTCCCGCCTGCGTTCTGTTCAAAATGCAGTATTTCAGCGAAGCGATCCCGGTTTCGGCATCCGATCCGATAATAGTAATGATCGGAGTCCGGTTGATAAACTCTCCCCAGGTGATATCGCCAACTATAAGCCCTGAAATCCCCGGCGGTTCCACGGTCAGCGTACCTTCAGGCTTCTTCCCGTCGATCATGCTCCATTTGACAGAAGCAGTGCCTGTATAATTTCCGATCCCGGACAGACTGGCGGTCAGCTCCCCGTCTGTCCATGTATTTGCTGTATCCCCGGCCACGGTATAATCCGTATTCCTCGCGAGCGTCTGGCTCCCATCCCGGACAGAGATCACTGCACTAACTGCCGCCCCCGTATATACGGGGTTTACAGCCGTCACAGTACAGTCAGAAAGCGCCTTTTCTCCAACCGTCAGCGTTCCGTCCACATACTGGATATCGTAATTCGGAACCTCTTCGGATGCCTTTCTTGTGATCTGTATCGGATAAGCGCCCGCCGGTGAAGTCGGAGTCGCGGTGCAGCTAAGATCAAAGCTCAGTGAATCTCCGGCCACAAGCCCGCTGATCTCATACTCAAGAGGCGGATTTTCCTGGCCCAGACCGCGTGAGCAGTTCTTCGCGCTCACGGTGACAGGTTTTTTTTCGATCGTAAGCGATGTACACGTGGGAACCGTTATGTAAGGGGGATTCGATCCCACTTGCGGAACATTCACCCTGTACCAGATAGGATATACGGAGGCGCCTGTCTTTTGGATCACCGCCCCGGAATAACCGCCATTTTCTTCCTCTGCGTACTCAAGCGTCGAGCCGCTCGGCGCTTTGACCAGAGAGATGGATGCCCAGTGGTATTGCCCGTCATAAATCACCGTAGTCGGTGGGGCCGACACCACAACGTCTTCGTTCGGCGCCGTCCACTGCTTTGTCACAGTGCCTGCATACCTGCCTGTTCCGCTGATCTGGTAATTATATGTGGTTCCGGGTTCGATCGTTTGTGTTCTGTCGGATACGGTATAATCCGTCCCCTCTGTGAGAACGGCTTCGGTCTCCGGATCCTTTACAATAAACGTGGGACCTAACAAACCTCCATATGCAACATGGTCGTTCAAGATCACGATATGGGATTCATCCAGCGCGCAATTATAATAATTCGGAGTAATGGTTACATCCGAATCCGGCATCACAAAGCTTACCGGCGAGCGCTTCAGCGGGAAACCCGTCAGCGTGGAATTCCATTCGACAAAACCCGTTGAGCTCGGATCTGCGGTCAGCGTGACTGTTTCGCCTTCCACCGCTTCGTATTTATCTGCCTGGGCACCCGTCACCGTCGTAGTGTTGATCGTGATCGTGTGGTATTTCTTTACGGTTGAAGCCAAAACCTTGTAATTCCCTGCTCCTTCGTCTATCGACCATGCACTTCCGGTTTTCGCAAGGGTCCCGTTACCGGTCACGTTCAGAGGATCCTTGCTTCCGGTGATCCCGTCAACGGTATTGTCTCCCGACAGGTCCAATTCATCGACCATGGAGATATTAAGCGCACCGCCGGAAACCACAGCACTGGCCATCGACAATTTGTGACCCGCTGCATTCCAGTCAGCAGTTCCGAAAGTAACCTCATATGCACCGTCCCAGGGATCCCCGGTCTGCGGATCTGCCCAGATATAATCCACACTCAAAAAGAACAGAAGTACTGCCAATACCAGCGCCAGCACTGCCTGTCCTTTCCAGTGTTTTTTCAATTTATTCCCCATAAAGCCCCTGTTTTCGCCCATTTCGATGCTCCTACATCCTTCTCGAAAACCGATTCAACGATGTCTTGTACGCAGGCACTATTCGCCCACAAAATATAGTAGCATATAACTTTTTCGAAATCCAGCGGTTTTTCAATATTTTTGCAAAAAGTTATTGTTTAATTAAATAACCTCTGCGTGCTTGCACAAAAAAAGAACTGCTGCCTTCCCGGCAACAGTCCTTAATCATTCTCGTTATTGAACTTCCAGCTTTCTTCTCCGTTCATCCATCAGCAGCTTCATTCGGATGTCCTTGGTCACTACATCCGTGTAACTGAATGATAGCAGCTGCGGGGGATTGTTTTCGTTTTTGTCATCCACCAGGATCGTAAATACGCTCGGATACGCGTTTTGGATCACTCCGGACTGGATATCGATCTTGTTGCGGCCTCGATCCAGCTGGATCATCACCTTGCTCCCACATTGCTGAAGAATTGACGAACGAATCTTATCGATTTCTTTCTGCTCCATGAAAGTTCACCCTCCTCTGGTACTCTTCCCGTTTCAAAAACCTTTCCTAATATAGCATAAGACGCAGGTTTCTGTCAAGAAAAACTACAAGATTTTTGGGTTTGACTATCCCGGAACACAAGATATGGTTTGTTTATCCGAACAATTCCTTTTCCTGTTCCTTAAGCAGGTCCTCCATCTTCCCATAGACCAGATCGGGCAGCTCCTTCCAGGCTTTCTTGTCGTAATCCCCGGTTTCTACGGGCTCGCCGACGGAAAAGATCACGCGGACGCGCTTCAGATGGGGGAAGCTCTGCTCCAAAACCGGCCCGTCATAGGAAAAGACCATTGGCACGATACGGACGCGGGCGCGTTCCGCCGGCTTGAAGGCCCCGCTCTTGAACGGGATCAGATAGTCCTTTGTTTTGTTTCTGGTGCCCTCGGGGAAGATCGTCATGGAAATCCCCTCTTTCAGCTGTTCCGCGGCTTTCAGGATGATGTCCAGGCTTTTCTTGATGTCCTCTCTGGGCAGGAACAGGCAGTAGAGCCGTCTCATCCACGCGGAAACGACCGGGATGTGCTCGAGCTCCTCCTTGCCGATATAGCCTGTCCTATTCGGAAGCAGCCCGTAGGATACGACCGTGTCAAAAATGCTGCGGTGGTTGCCTACGAAAAGCACGGCTTCATCCTTCGGAATGTTTTCCAGCCCATGCACCGTCAGCTTCAGCCCCGTCGTGACGCGGACCGAACGCAGCCCCCATTGCACATACCGAAGCGCCATGTAGTCCCCTTTTTCGCGGTTGATCTTTCTGACCAGCCAGCTCAGAGGGAACATGATCAGGGAGAGGATGGCGTAAAGGAGCAGGTACAAAATAGAGATTATCGTATAGATCATATACTCTTTAATTCCTCCACGATCTCCGGAAACTCCATAAAATGGGATGCCTTGACAAGCACGGTGTCCTTCGGCTTCACATAATCGAGAAGCGCCCTCGTCATTTCTTCCCTGGTTTCATACCAATACGCCGTTTTGTCCGTCTTTCCCTTGATCTCGTCCATGAATTCCTTCATCAGCTTTCCGGCGAGGAATACGGTGTTGACCGACGTGGTCAGGAAGAAGGACCCCACCTCCCGGTGCAGCTCCTTTTCTCCGTCGCCGAGCTCTCCCATATCCCCGAGCACCGCGATCTTTCTGCCTTCCGCCAGATCCAGGATCGAAAGCGCCTCCTTCATGGAGACCGGGTTGGCGTTGTAGCAGTCATCAATGATCGTCAGCGTTTCCGTTTCGATGATATTGGAGCGGCCCGCGATCGTGCGGTATTTCGCGAGACCGGCAGCGATCTCGTCCGGCGTGAGGCCGAGCGTAACGCCGACAGCCGCCGCGCACAGCGCATTATAGACGTTATGGCGCCCCAGCGCGTGCAGGGTCACATCCCGCACTTCCACACCGGGCAGATACAAAGAAAACGTGAGTTCCTTCAACCCGTGCGGCACCACATTCCCGCCGCTGACGTCGAAGGTTTCGCCCTTTTCCTCTTCCTTCAGGCCGAAAAAGACCGGTTTCTTCCCGTTCACCTCGCGCACGGTCCGCAGCTTATCGTCCCCTCCGTTGAGGATCGCCGTTCCGTCCGCAGCAAGATAGTCAAACATCTCTGTCTTGGCCTTCAGGATCCCGTCCCTTGTCTTCAGGTTTTCCAGATGACAGATCCCGATATTCGTGATCACGCCGATATCCGGCCGGGCCACCTCCGCCAGCCGACTCATTTCCCCGAAATCGGAGATGCCCATCTCGAGCACCGCGATCTCATGCTCTTCTTCGAGGCGGAAGATCGTCAGGGGAAGGCCGATCTCATTGTTGAAATTCCCCTCCGTCTTCAGCACTCTGTATTTTTCCGAAAGCACCGCCGCGATCGTTTCCTTCGTGCTGGTCTTTCCGACGCTGCCGGAAATGCCGACGACTTTTACGGAAAGGATCTGCCGGTACCACCCCGCCAGATCCATCAGGGCCTGCCTTGTGGAACGCACAAGGATCAACGGTCCCGTCACCTTCTCCGGGATCCGCTCCACGACGCAGGCGGCTGCCCCGTCGGCCAGCGCCTTTTCCACGAAGCGGTGTCCGTCCGTCCGTTCTCCCGAAAGCGCAAAAAAAAGATCTCCTTCCGTGAGCTTACGGTTATCGATCACCACGCCCGTTGCTTTTTTCTGTTCCTGGCCCTGCACGGAGAGAAGCGTGCCGCGGCACGCTTCCGATATCTCCTGTAATGTCAGTTCTTTCATTTTTCCTCCAATGAGACTTCGATCAGCTTCTCGCAAAGATCCGGGAACGAAACGCCCTCCGCCGCAGCCTCCTGCGGGATCAGACTCGTCGGCGTCATTCCGGGAAGCGTATTTGCCTCCAGACAGTAGATCCTGCCCTCATCATCCATCAGAAAATCCATCCGGGAGTAGGTGTGAAGCCCCAGCGCTCCCGCCGTCAGGCAGGCGTATCGCTGCATCTCCTTCGTCTTTTCTTCCGGAATATCCGCGGGGCACGTCTCCACCGTGGAACCGGCTTTATACTTGTTCTTATAGTCGTAAAATCCGGTTTTCGGCGCGATCTCGATGACCGGCAGCGCCTCTCCCCTGATCACGCAGACCGCGAATTCCCTGGCCTTGATATAGCGTTCCACGATAAATTCCCGGTCCCATTTTTTCGCTTCGGCAAGCGCCGGCTCCAGCTCCGATTCTTCCCGGACAATGGAAACGCCGATAGAGCTCCCGCCGCTTAAAGGCTTGATCACGTAGGGCAGCTGCATTTCTTTATGAATACGCTCCTTCGCGTCCTCATACCAACGGATCACGATCCCCTCCGGCACCGGAACACCCGCATGCGTCATGAAGGACTTCGCGACGCCCTTATCCATGGAAATGGCGCTCGAAAGATAACCGCTGCCGGTATAGCGTATGCCGTAAAGGTCAAAGGCTGCCTGGATCCGGCCATCCTCGCCGCTGGCTCCGTGCAGCGCCATAAACACGATGTCGGCCTTTCGGCACACCGCGATCACATTCGGTCCGAAGAGCGAAGGCGACTGGTCCTCTCTCGAAGCGCGGACCGCATCCAGATCCGGCGCCGTCTCCGGGATAAAATCCGCCTTATAGGAAAGCTCTTCCGAGCGTTCAAACACGTCGTCCGGAAGCTCTCCCTCTTTTCCGAAGCCTAAAAACAGATCCGTCATCAATACGCGGTGTCCTTTACCCCGCAGGGCTTTTGACACCTCCCGTCCCGTCACAAAGGACACGTCCCGTTCCGGGGAAAGGCCTCCGGCCAGAACCACAATATCCATCTGCTTCATATCAGAACTCCGGCTCGATCAGGCCATAGGAATTGCCTTTTCTCTTATACACCACGTTGACTTCATCCGTCTCTGCATTACGGAAAACAAAGAAATTATGTCCCAGCAGCTCCATCTGGATGCAGGCATCCTCGGGATACATGGGCTTCACGTCAAATTTCTTCATTCTCTTGATCTCGATCGCCTCGCCGTCGTCACTCTCTTTCTCGATGAACTCCTGACGGAAGAAGCTGTCGTTCTGATGCTTTTCGATCAGCTTTTTGCGGTATTTCTTCAGCTGCCGTTCAATCACCTCTTCCACGAGATCGATGGAAACATACATATCGTTGCTGACCTGTTCGGAGCGGATAATGCTTCCCTTCACAGGGATCGTCACCTCGATCTTCTGCCGTTCCTTCTCCACCGAGAGGGTAACATGAGCCTCTGTTTCTTTCGTAAAAAATTTGTCCAGTTTCGACAGTTTATCCTCCACTGCCTCTTTCAGCCCGTCCGTCAGATCCAGGTTTCTTCCGGTAATAGTGATCCTCATACTACGTCCTCCTTTAGCTCCTTATTTCAGCACCATTGAAACAATGACCGGTATCACGATCCCCGCGACAAGGGCAATGATCAGGATCACGGCCATCAGCTGCCTTCTTTTTTTTGTCCACATGACAATTCTCTCCTTTTTCACATCATCAACCTAATTTTACTATAACCATTTTAGCGGTTCAAGGGATGATTTTTATGATATGATTAGAGTCATGAAGAAAACGATAATGATCACAGGCGCATCCCGCGGGATCGGCGCCGCAGCGGCAAAACGCTTTGCACGGGAAAACGTAAAACTGATCCTGCTCTGTCACGAGCAAAAAGAAAAACTCAAAGAACTCGCCGATTCCCTTTCTTCGGAAAGCGTGGAAGTAAAGACCTATGCCGGGGATCTTTCCGATCCCGCGTTCGTAAAAAGCCTTGCTCCCGAGACGGATGAGATGGATCTTCTCATCAACAACGCCGGTATCAGCCACGTCGGCCTGCTTCAGGATATGGCTTATGAAGAGTGGCGGCACGTCCTTTCGGTCAATCTGGACAGTGCTTTTCTGATGACAAAAGCCGTTCTTCCCGGCATGATCCGCAGGAAAAACGGCCGTATCATCAATATTTCTTCCGTATGGGGAAGCGCCGGCGCTTCGATGGAAGCCGCCTATTCCGCTTCCAAGGGAGGGCTTGACGCCTTGACAAAGGCGCTTGCAAAGGAACTGGCGCCGAGCGGCATCCCGGTCAATGCGATCGCCTTCGGCTGTGTCGATACCGAGATGAATGCTCATCTCACCGCCGAAGAAAAGGCTCTGCTCTCCGAAGAGATCCCGATCGGCAGGTTTTGCACGCCCGAAGAGGCTGCCGAAATGATCTTTCTGGTTTCAAAAGCCCCGGCTTACCTGACCGGCCAGGTCATCGCCTTCACCGGCGGCTGGGTCTTATAAGCGCGAGATTGAAACACCGCGGCCAAACGCCATGCAGCTTGCAGGCTTTGTGATGTCAAACAGGCTCCCGTCCCATTGGCTGACCGTTCCGCCGGCCTCTTCGACGATGATAGAGCCGGCCGCATAATCCCAGGGCTGGATCCGGGGTTCAAAGTACAGTTCACACCTTCCGCAGGCCACGAGGCAAAGGTCCAGTTCCGCTGACCCCGTTCTTCGCACGTCGATGCATTTCTCAAGATACTCCTTTGCCTTGTCAAAGGCATGCTCCGGAATATCCTCATAATAAGGCGCCGTTCCAAATACAGCCAAACCGCGTTCTAAGGGCAGTTCCGATACAGAGATCGGCGTTTCGTTCAAAAAGGCCCCTTTTCCGCGGACCGCCCAGAATAATTCATCCGAATAGGGATTATACACGGCGCCGAAGATCCGTTCCCTGTTCTTCGCCAGCGCCACGGCGGTGCAGCTCCACCGCAGGTCCTTGATAAAGTTCGTCGTGCCGTCGATGGGGTCTGCCACAAATACATATTCCTCTTCCGGGAACGCCCCCTTGGCGCTCTCCTCTCCGAAAAATGCCGCTTCCGGCAGGATCTCCTTCAGGCCCTTTTTCAGTTCGTCTTCAATGAGCCGGTCATACTTTGTGACAAAATTCGCGTGGCCTTCCTTCGCGTCAATGCCGACCTCGTTCCGGTCCGCCGTCAGCATCATCTTCCCGCAATGCTTTGTCAGCTCCCGAATCTTTTCGACCGTTTCTTCCCTGATCATTCTTCCTCCGATCTCAGGTCATCCCCTCGATGATCGCCTCGACCTCCGCGGCATCCGTCACCGCGCGTTCCTTCATCTCGTCAATCTTACGGAACCCGCCGTCCTGCAGGAGATAGAGGATGTGGATGTATTCCACTTCATCATCATAGGTGATCACTTCGAGCACAACGTAGACTCTTCCGTCCTCTTCCCTGACCACCCAGGGATCGGAAACCCCGTCGACATCCTGCGCCGCAATGATCGCTTCTTCGCCAAATTGCAGCGTCACCGTGCTCTTATAGGTTTCTTCGTTATCTTCTTTTTTCGCCGACAGCTTGTTTCCGCTGTCATCCACGACCACTTCTTCGCCAAACCCGAACTGATAGGTAAACGCCTTCCCTGACTTGATGTACTGGTCCTTCACCTTCCCGCCGAGTTCGGAATAGGGAACCGTCACGTCCACATTCCCCATGGCATAGGGCCCGATGATATAGGTTCCGATCACGTATTCCAATCCATAGTCATTAAAGCACCAGACCGGATCGTTAAGGAAGGTGTCCACCTCCGCTTCCCAGCCATCGAACGTGGCCGGGATCTCTCCGGAATTATACACCTTGTCCACATAGGACTTGATCCGTTCCGCGGAATAGCTCTTCAGAGCCCCCATATCCGAACAGATGTCTTCATATTTCAGTTCCTGCCCCGATACACTGTCATATGTGTTCCCGAATACGCCGCTGTCCCCGTGCGCTCCGCCGGAATAGATATAGGATGTTTCCTTCATCGAAAAAACAGCGTCATCGAACCGGGTCACCTCGACGGTATTATAAACGCCGTAAGACCCCCAGCCCTCTTTATTTTCCTCGTATTCCTTCCGGATCTCATCGATATCCCAGGCTTCTTCCGTTGCCTTCTTGTTTTCTTCATTCCATAACGCGAGGGACTCCTTCAGCGGGTCGTACCCCTCTTTCGTGATCGTAATGGTGTCGTACTCGGTTGCCAGCAGCAATACTTCCTCGTCCGTCTCGTCGGCAACATCGGATGCATGCTTATCGATACGATACCCCATATCCGGCGCCGAATAGCCTCCGGTGGTAACTTCCATCTCCTTCGGCTCCCCGGTTTCTGTCACAACCTCTTCCGTTTCGCTTTCCGGCTCACTGACCGGTTCCGGTTCAACTTCCGGTTCCGGCTCGCTCTCCGGCTCCTTTGCTTCTTCCGTTTCGGCGATCTCCGTTTCCACAGGAGCGGGAGCTTCCGCCTTCTGCTGGCAGCCGGCCAGCATGAAGCCCGTCAGGCTCACCGTCAGAATTGCCGCTAATTTCTTTTTCATGTCTATCCTCCCCGGGTGTTAGTCCCTTGTAATCTGCTCAGAGTAATTGCAAAACAGCTCCGCTTCCGGCTTCACTTCAAAAACCTTCTCTTCTCCGGTCACCGGGTGCAAAAATTTAAGCCGGTATGCGCAAAGACAGGGATAGGGCACGCTTTGCTCCGCAATGGGCTTCCCGTATTTTTTATCTCCCGCGATCGGGCAGCCGGCATACGACAGCTGCACGCGGATCTGATGGAAACGGCCGGTCTGCAGGCGGATCCGGAGGAGCGACGTGTCGTCCTTATGATCCAGTGTTTCATATTGAAGGACCGCCTCTTTGGTCCAGGGCCTTTTCTCCGGCTCCACAAAAGCCACATGCCCCTGCTTTCCAAGATGATTCCTAAGCTCACCCGCCGGCGGATCCATTTCCCCGCGGACCACCGCAAGGTATTCTTTCGTCATCCGGTCATCCTTCACCTGTTCCGAGAGGTTCGCGGCCGCTTCCTTCGTAAGCGCAAAGACCAGAAGGCCTTCCACCGTCCGATCCAGCCGGTGTACGATGAAAAGATCAGGCTCCTTTCCCTCACTCACAAGCTGCGCCTTCAGCTCCGTATAAAGGTCTCGCTTTGTGCCGTTGTCTTCCACGGAAACTCCGGCTCTTTTTCTCACAACAAAAATCGTTTCGTCCCTGTAGAGGATCTCTCCGTAATGTTCGTTCATATTTCTCTCCATTACATCTTAAACCGATAACCTACGCCCCAGATCGTTTCTATATACTGCGGTTTCCCGTCTCCGATCTCGATCTTTTCACGGATCTTCTTGATGTGAACCGTGACGGTCGCGATGTCGCCGATGGATTCCATGCCCCAGATCTCACGAAACAGCTCATCCTTGGAAAACACGCGGTTCGGGTTTTCCGCCAGAAAATACAAGAGATCGAATTCCTTTCCGGTCAGTTGCCGCTCTTCTCCGTTGATCCAGACCCTGCGCGCCTCGTGATCGATCTTTAACCCGCGGATCTCCACC
>JAEESA010000095.1 GCA_016286115.1 Lachnospiraceae bacterium | reverse complement strand
ATGGTTTAAATAATTTACTCCGGATCCGGCTTGTGAGACACGTTATCGAATCGCAGAGACGCTGTCTCCGCTCCGCTTCGGTCCGCTGCAAAAGAACGTCCACTGGACGTTCGCAGCCGCTCGGGGACGCTTGCGTACGTTACTAAGCTCCCAGTTCGCAAGCTCACTGGATCGCTAAGTAACGCGTAGCGTCCACGCTCTGCTTTTTCGATAACGGTCTCACAAGCCGGATCCTCAAACGCAGAATATAAACAGTAATCTTTGCGTGTCAATCATAGCACACCGCAGAGGGATTTGCATATTTATTTAATTCCATGTAACATAATGAGAAATAATACAACACGTCATGGAGAAATACATGAAGACACATAAGATCCGTTCTGTACAAAAGGACAGCATCGCTGAGGAACTGGAGATTGAAAACGGGGATGAGCTGCTGAGCATTAACGGGCAGGAGGTGAAGGATGTTTTTGACTATCGCTATCTTTGTCTGGAGGAGGAGCTGACGGTTTTGATCCGTAAGGCCAACGGCGAGGAGTGGGAGCTGGATATTGAGAAGGACGAGGAGGAGGAGCTGGGGATCGAGTTTGAGAATCCGATGATGGATGACTACCGGTCGTGTTCGAATAACTGCATCTTCTGCTTCATCGATCAGATGCCGCCGGGGATGAGGGACACGCTCTATTTCAAGGATGACGATTCCAGACTTTCCTTTCTGCAGGGGAACTATGTGACGCTGACCAATATGAAGGACGAGGACCTGGAGCGCGTGATCACCTATCATCTCGCGCCGATCAATATCTCGGTCCACACCACAAACCCCGAGCTCAGGAACAGGATGCTCCATAACCGGTTTGCGGGAGAGGCGCTGAAGAAGATCGACCGGCTTTATGACGCGGGGATCCCGATGAACGGGCAGATCGTTTTATGCAAGGGGATCAACGACGGGGAGGAGCTTTCCCGCACGATCGAGGATCTCTCCGCCTACCTTCCCCACATGGGCAGCCTTTCGGTCGTGCCGGTGGGGCTGACGAGATTTCGGGAAGGGCTGTACCCGCTGGAGCCGTTTGAAAAGGAAGATGCGATCGATGTGTTGGAACGGATCCATAAGGCACAGGAACAGTGTTTTTTGAAATGGGAAAACCACTTTGTCCATGCGTCGGATGAGTGGTATCTGCTGGCGGGAGAGGAGATCCCGGAGGCGGAGAATTATGACGGTTATCCGCAGCTCGCGAACGGGGTCGGCATGATGCGGCTCTTGCATGACGAATTTATGGAGGAGCTGGAAAAGGCAGAAGAGGACCTGGCTCTGCACGGGGAGAAAACGATGTGCTGCGGGATGCTGATCGCGCCGTTATTGAAGAAGCTGGCAGCGGCGTGTATGGAGAAGTTCCCGAACTTAAGGCTCCATGTTCTGCCGGTTCGAAACGACTTTTTCGGAGAACGGATCACGGTGTCCGGCCTGCTGACCGGGCAGGATGTTATTGCACAATGCAAAGGGAAGCCCCTGGGGACTTCCCTGCTCATCACTTCCAATATGCTGCGTTTCGGTGAGAATGTTCTTTTGGATGATGTGACGGTGGCGGATCTTGAAAAAGAACTTGGCGTGAAGGTCACCGTCGTCGGCCCTGCGGGGCGCGACCTGCTTGAGGCGATGACTGCGCAGCCTTAGCCTTCTTTCGGACCGGGATCGACAGGACCAGCATGATCAGGCCGAACAGCGACAGGAGGATCACGATCATGTATTTGATCTCGTCTCCCTCACCGGTCTTCGGCATGTCTGTCCGCGTGTTGGCAGCAGTGGTGTTGGTCGTCTGGTTTGTCGTATTAGTCTGGTTCGTCGTATTATTCTGATTTGTTGTGTTGTTCTGGTTTGTTGTGTTGTTCTGGTTCGTCGTATTGTTCTGGTTCGTCGTATTGTTCTGGTTTGTTGTGTTGTTCTGGTCTGTTGTGTTATTCTGGTTCGTCGTGTTGTTCTGATTGTTCTGTGTAGTCTGGTTATTCTGATTGTTCTGATCGGTTGTCGTGTTCTGATTGTTCGTGTTGTTATTGTTGTTGGCGTTCGTATTATTGTTATTGTTGTCAGCGCCGCCGTTGCCGCCATTATTGCCGCCGCCGTTATTTCCTCCATTATTGTCGGTATTTTCTGCTGCGGCAGTGTAGACAAGGCCGTATTCCGAGAAGTGGTCTGTCTTGAACCATACACGCTTGATCCCGTCTTCGCGGTAGGTTACGACGCCGCTTTCAAGGTGGCGCTCGATCTGCCCGTCCTTCATGGCAACGACTTCGATGTCGCCGTTGTCTCCCTTCATTCCGGAAGGAAGCGGGAGATAGATCTTGCAGGTGCCAAAGGCCGTGGCTTTTTCGTCGCTCTGGTTTAAGAGAGTCAGTTCATAGGCTTCGAGCTTCTTCTTATCCTTTTTCAGGTTCATGTTGTCCTTGATGTGCTTCCCGGAGGAGTCTTCCACTTCCAGCGTGTAGGTCTCGCTGTTGTCGCCGACGATCGCCATGATGGTGTCCGTATAGGTTTTGTCGCTCCGCTTATCGTTGATATAGGCGAAGGAAGTGAAGTCCTTGTTCGGCGTAAAGTCCGTGGGATAAGCCGGATACTGCGCGAAGAACGGGCTGTCCCAGCCGGTGGCGCCGATGGGGTAAAACAGGGTCACATGGGTCGGGAAGGACTGGGTCGTATAGCCGCCGTTTGCTCCCGCGGTGTCGCAGGCGACGAGGTTTGCGGGGGCGGTCTGATCCCAGGTGGTGGTTCCGAAATATACATAGCTGAGGTAAGGCTGTTCGGCGAAGGCTTCGGCGCCGATCTGGGCGGTTCCCTCAAATTCGACGCTGTAGAACTGTCCGATCCTGGACTTGTTCACAGGCTGCTGTCCGTCTGTAAAATCGGTGGTCCCGTCCGCAACATCATCTCCGGAAAAAGCGCGGTCCCCGATGGTGACCGTGGGAGATTGGAATAAAAGAGTCCCTTCGATCCCGTCGGTCCTTGCGAAGGCGCGGTTGCCGACCGCAGTCACAAGGCCGGGGATGGTGAGGCCGTTCTGCGTATAAGAGGCGTTATAGAACGCGTAGTCGCCAATCGTGGTCAGGCCGGCGGGCAGGGTCAGCGTGCCGCTGTCGCCCAGGTTCTCAAAGGCGTGTTCACCGATCGTCTCTACGGTGGACGGAATATTCATGCCGTTGGGGGTTACCCCGGTGCAGTTATAAAACGCGTAGGGTCCGATCTCGGTCTGGACGGAAGGATTGCTGTTGTAGGACCAGACGTCGAAATAGCGGAGAGAAACGTCGTTCGCAAAGCCGTACTCCGGAACGGAAACGTCGATGGGCCAGTGCACCGGCCCGATCAGCCGTTCGCAGTCGGCGAAACAGCCTTCGCCGGCCTCGGTCAGCTGGCTGTTTTCCTGGAAGTTGAGCTCGATGATGCCGCTGGACTGGAACGCGCCTTCGCCGATCGTCTGCACGCCGTCGCCGATCGAAACGCTCTTCATCGAGTCCGTATTCAAAAACGCATAGTCGCCGACGGTTTCCACGCTGTCGGGGATGATGACGTCGTTCTTGATCATGTTCATGCCGGCAAAGGAGTTGGCGCCGATGACATGGATCCCTTCTTCAAGCTGCAGGTTGGTGATCTCATTGATGTAATAGCGCCAGGGATAATCATAAGTCCCTGCGGTCTCAATATAGCCGTAATCCGGAAGCTCATAATATTCGGCCGGGAAGCCCTGCGCCTCCTCCGGCACGAAGATGCGGAGCGTGCAGTTGCTGCCGGTTCCCGTGATCATGTAGTGGAGCGTGCCCCGCTTTCCGGAATCGCAGACGCCCTCTTTTGCCATGACAACAGCGTCGTCCGCAACCGGCGCGGCGGAGGGGATCACGGTCTGCCGTGCCGCCGAAAGCTTCTCTGCAGAGAGCGGCTCGGGATCCGGCGTGGTTTGGTCTTCGACCGGCACGTCGGGTTCTTCGTTTCTGGTGTACAAAAGGCCGTAGTCCGCGTTGTTCGGAGCGGTGAAGGTCACATAAGCGGTGCCGTGATCGCGGGTGAGCGAGAACGAAAGCTCTTTCAAAGCACCGTCCTGCTCGGTCACGACCTGCAGCCTTCCCTTCTCGGGATCCATCGAAGAGGGGACCGGAATGGTCACGCTCGCGCTTTTGTAGGAAGCGGCCTGGTCCGTAGCGTCAGAGACCACGGAGATCTCATAGGCGATGATGGTCTGTCTGGTTTCGTCAAACCCGTCACATAAGGCTTCGAGGCGATGGCGGTTCGTGTCCTCGACCTTCACGATCGCAGCAGCCCCTTCCACGCCATCCACGGTTACCGTGACTTTGTCTTCATTTCCAAAGGTGGAGGCGCCCGCATCCACGACAACAGCGCCCTCTCCATCGGAGGACGTCCCTTCATTTTCCGCAGAGGCTTCGGAAGAAACCTCTGTTTCCGGGTCAGCTGCATTTTCCGCAAAAGCGCTGCCCGGGATCATCAGGATCAGGATCGCCAGGATCAGCGCCGAGCTGCCCAGCACCCGCATCAAACGAACCAGCGTTTTTTTCTTCATGTTTATCTGACTCTCCTTCCAATGACCACCAGTCTTCCGTTTTCCTTGGAATACTCACAGGTGGAAAGGGTGATGAGTTCGTCTCCGTAGACGGCGAATACGCCGGTCTCGTACAAAGAAGCGGCCTTCGCGTTCAGGTAGTAGATGTTAAAATCGTCTTCGGAGCTGAAGTTGATGTATTCGTAGTACTTAAAATCCGTGTCGTTTTCATTGATCGAGGAACGGAAGACGGACATGACTTCGTATTCACGTTCTTCATATAATGTATCGTACAAAATGGTCCGATGCTTTAGATAAAATTTTTCGGAAACGTAATCTCCGAGCTGGCCGAACATATCCCCCGCCTTCATGTTGTGCCCGTGGATCAGAAGGTGCATGCCCGACCCGTCGGGAGAGCAGCGTTTGTCCAGCACAAGAAGACCGCTCTTGCTCTCATTACCGTAGAAATCATGAGAGAGATAGTAGTCATTGTCTCCCGCCGTCCACATGACAGGGTAATCCAGGATCGTATCGGGGATCTTTAACCATCCGACCAGATCCGGATTTTCTTCATGAAGGGAGGCCAGCTTCGGCAGGATCTCCCCCGGCACATATTCACCTGTTGCCTCTGCTTCCGAGGCTTCTTCCTTTAACGTCTCCAGATTCTCCCTGCTGACAGACCGCCCCTTTAGTTCCCGATAGAGAAAAAAAGCAACGATCGCGAACAGCAAGATCAGGGAGATCAGGAGCGCACCCTTTGCTTTTCCGCGCATATTTTTAATCTGGAAACGCTTTTTTAGCGTTTCCCGCGCGAAATTCGCGGCGCGTTAGCGCTTTCCATTGCGAATTTCTGCGCATCCCATGGCTCCTTTAATCCAATTTTAATATAACACTTCTCTCTTTACTGTCAAACCACTTTTTTTTATAATAATAAGGATGATTTTTTCGGATTTTTTGGGAAGAGGGGAGAAAAACATGCCAAAAAGAAATGACATCAACAAGGTACTGATCATCGGCTCCGGGCCTATTGTGATCGGCCAGGCCTGCGAGTTCGACTACTCGGGAACACAGGCCTGCAAGGCGCTCAGAAACCTGGGTTATGAGATCGTTCTGGTGAACTCCAATCCGGCCACGATCATGACCGATCCGGAGATGGCGGACGTCACCTATATCGAGCCGCTGAATAAAAAACGGCTCGAGGCCATCATCGCGAAGGAACGGCCCGATGCGCTGCTTCCGAACCTGGGAGGGCAATCGGGACTGAACCTGTGTGCCGAACTGTCCCGGGACGGGATCCTCGATAAATACGGCGTGCAGATCATCGGCGTGCAGGCCGACGCCATCGAACGCGGAGAGGACAGGATCGAGTTTAAGAAGACCATGGATGCTCTCGGGATCGAGATGGCGCGGAGCGAGGTCAGCTACAGCGTGGACGAGGCGCTTGCGATCGCCGATAAACTGGGATACCCGGTCGTCCTTCGTCCCGCCTATACGATGGGCGGCGCCGGCGGCGGCCTGGTCTATAACCGTGAGGAATTAAAGGTGGTCTGCGAGCGCGGGCTGCAGGCCTCTCTCGTGCATCAGGTGCTCGTGGAAGAGTCCGTGATGGGCTGGGAAGAGCTCGAGCTCGAGGTCGTCCGCGACAAGGATAACAACATCATCACGGTCTGCTTCATTGAAAACGTGGATCCGATGGGCGTGCATACGGGAGATTCCTTCTGTACGGCGCCGATGCTGACGATCTCGGAGGATGTGCAGAAACGCCTTCAGGAGCAGGCGTATAAGATCGTGGAGCACATCGGCGTTATCGGCGGTACGAATGTCCAGTTCGCGCATGATCCGAAGACGGACCGCATTATCGTTATCGAGATCAATCCGCGGACGTCCCGCTCTTCGGCGCTCGCGAGCAAGGCGACGGGCTTCCCGATCGCTTATGTTTCGGCAATGCTGGCGTCCGGCCTGACCTTAAACGAGATCCCCTGCGGAAAATACGGAACGCTCGACAAATATGTGCCGGGCGGCGATTATGTAGTGGTCAAATTCGCGCGGTGGGCGTTTGAAAAATTCAAGGGCATCGAAGACAAGCTCGGCACGCAGATGCGCGCCGTGGGCGAAGTCATGAGCATCGGAAAGAACTATAAAGAGGCGTTCCAGAAAGCCATCCGTTCCCTCGAAAAGGGGCGGTATGGCCTCGGTCATGCCAACGGGTATGATCAGATGAGCGCGGAAGAGCTGAAAAACCTTCTGGTCACGCCGAACAGCGAACGGCATTTCATCATGTACGAAGCGCTGCGCGCCGGCGTGTCGGTGGATGAGATCTATGAACTGACCCATGTGAAGGCCTGGTTCATTGAGCAGATGAAGGAGCTTGTGGAGGAAGAGGAAGAGCTGTTGAAGCATAAAGGAAGCCTTCCGCCGGATGAGCTTTTGATCAAAGCCAAGAAGGACGGCTTTTCGGATCGTTACCTCGCCGGGATCCTCGGCGTGAGCGAGAGTGAGATCCGTTCGAAGCGCCTGTCCCTTGGCGTAAAGCAGGCCTGGCAGGGCGTCCACGTCAGCGGAACGAAGGACAGTGCCTACTATTATTCCACTTACAACGGAGAGGACAAGAACCCCGTTTCGGACCGCCAGAAGGTGCTGATCCTCGGCGGCGGGCCGAACCGCATCGGCCAGGGGATCGAATTCGACTATTGCTCGGTCCATGCGGCGAAGTCGCTGAAGAAGCTGGGGTATGAAACGATCATCATCAACTGCAATCCCGAGACCGTTTCTACGGATTATGATACCTCGGACAAGCTCTATTTTGAGCCGCTGACTCTCGAGGACGTGCTCTCTATTTATGAAGAAGAAAAGCCGGTGGGCCTCATTGCCCAGTTCGGCGGGCAGACGCCTCTGAACCTTTCCGCCGATCTTGAAAAGTACGGCGCGAAGATCCTCGGAACGTCTCCCGAGGTCATCGACCTTGCGGAAGACAGAGACCGGTTCCGCGCGATGATGGAAAAACTCGAGATCCCGATGCCGGAATCCGGTATGGCGGTCACGGTAGACGACGCACTCTCGATCGCGAAACGGATCGGGTATCCTCTGATGGTGCGGCCTTCCTACGTGCTTGGCGGCCGCGGCATGGAGGTGGTCTATGATGACGAGGATATGAGAAATTACATGGAAGCGGCTGTTGGCGTGACTCCCGACCGGCCGATCCTGATCGACCGTTTCCTGCAGCACGCGCTCGAATGTGAAGCGGACGCGATCAGCGATGGATCGCTTGCCTTTGTGCCTGCGGTCATGGAGCATATCGAGCTCGCCGGCGTGCATTCCGGTGACTCCGCCTGCATCATTCCGTCGCGCCATATCTCCAAAGAGCACCTGCAGACGATCCGCGAATACACGCGCAAGATCGCCGAAGAGATGCATGTGGTCGGTTTGATGAATATGCAGTACGCGATCGAAAAAGACAAGGTCTATGTGCTGGAAGCCAATCCGAGAGCTTCGCGGACCGTACCGCTTGTTTCCAAGGTCTGCGATATTAGAATGGTGCCCCTGGCGACCGAGATCATCATGGCGTCGCTCTCCGGGAAACCTTCTCCGGTAGCAGGCTTAAAGGAACGCCACATTCCCTATTACGGCGTCAAGGAAGCGGTCTTCCCGTTCAATATGTTCCAGGAAGTGGATCCGCTCCTTGGACCCGAAATGCGTTCCACCGGCGAGGTCCTTGGCCTTGCCGATACCAACGGGGAAGCCTTCTTCAAGGCAGAAGAGGCAGCCGGAAACCTTCTCCCGCAGGAGGGAACCGTTTTGATCTCCGTCAATACAAACGATAAGCCGGAGGCGGCTGAGGTCGCAAAGGCATTCCGGGATGCGGGCTTTACGATCGACTCCACGGGGCGGACCTATGAACTGATCGTGGAAGCGGGGATCCCTGCCACGAAGGTGAAAAAGCTCTATGAGGGCCGGCCCAATATCCTCGATCTGGCCACGAACGGGGACCTTCAGATCATCGTGAACTCCCCGGCCGAAAAGAACGAGGTTCATGACGACAGTTATCTCAGAAAGGCAGCAGTGAAAAATAAGATCGCCTATGTGACCACGATGGCGGCGGCGAGAGCAGCGGCGGAAGGGATCAGGGCCGTTCGCGAAAAAGATGAGAAGGAACCGCTTTCCTTACAGGAATGGCATTCCAAAATAGAATAGGGGGAGACCAATGGCAAAAACATTAAAGGAAATTCAGAAATTGATCGCGGAGGAGGGGATCCGCATCGTGGACTTCAAGCTCACGGACATCGAGGGGCGCTGGCGCCACCTTTCCATCCCCGCGGAACGGCTGACCGAAAAGACCATGGAAGCCGGGATCGGCTTTGACGGATCGAATTACGGTTACGCGCCGGTCGAGAACAGCGATATGGTGTTTGTCCCGGTTCTGGAATCCGCGGTGATCGACCGGTATGCGGAAGTCCCGACGCTGTCCATGATCGGCGACGTGCGCGTGATCGATCTGCCGGAAAACCGGCCGTTTGACCAGTATCCGAGGAACGTTGCGATCCGTTCTCTGGAATACATGAAGGAGCTCGGGATCGCCGACGAGATGCTGATCGGGCCCGAGTACGAGTTCTATCTTTTTGATGACGTGAACTATGAAGTCAGCGCGGAAAATGTTTCGTCCCTCGTGACGACCCGTCAGGGCCAGTGGGCGGAAGGCCCCGGCGCCGGCAACTTCGGCTATCGCCTTCCCCACGGCAAGGGCTATCATGCCGCTCTGCCGATGGATATCCGTAACGACCTTCGCAGCCAAATGTGCCTCGCAATGAACGAATGGGGCATTGATGTCAAATACCATCACCATGAAGTGGGTGGCTGCGGCCAGATGGAGATTGAAGTTGAGCTTGGCGATATGTTAAAACTCGCCGACGACACTTTATCCGCGAAATATGTGATCAAAAACGAGGCGGTCCGCGCCGGCTGCACGGCGACCTTTATGCCGAAGCCTCTCGCGGGCGAAGCCGGGAACGGCATGCATGTACACATGCTCCTTAAAAAGAAGGGTAAGCCTGTATTTTACAATGCCAAAAACTATGCGCAGCTTTCCGACACGGCGCTCTATTTCATCGGCGGCCTTCTGACGCACGCGGCATCGCTCTGCGCGATCACGAACCCGTCCACGAACTCCTATAAGCGCCTGGTTCCGGGCTTTGAAGCACCGGTCACGATCGGCTATGCGATGGCCAACCGCAGCGCCGTCGTCCGCATCCCGGCCTACGCCAAGAGCCCCGATGTCAAGCGTTTTGAGCTCCGTAATCCCGATGCGACCTGCAATCCCTATTACGCCTATGCGGCGATCCTGATGGCAGGGCTGGACGGGATCCAAAAGAAGATCGACCCGCACAAGATGGGATGGGGCCCGTACGACTTCAATCTCTACGAGCTTTCCGAAGAGGAAAAGGCAAAGATCACAGGCCTTCCGAAGAACCTGCAGGAAGCCGTGGATGCGCTCGAAAAGGACAGTGATTACCTCACGGTCGGCGGCGTTTTCCCGGAGCGGCTTTTACAGCAGCTCATTGCAAAAAGCCGCGCGGACCTCGAAGCCATCAACGCGATCCCGCATCCGGCGGAGTTTGCGATGTATTACGACCTGTAATTACTTGTTTAAGCAAAAAAAATCGGCTCAAACCGGCAATGTGGTTTGAGCCGTTTCTATTAAGGCAGATTTCTGAGTTCAGGCCCGTTCGTGCCCATCTTCCAGACATTCTCGAAATCAAAGCCCGTAAAGGTGGCTTGATTTGTTAATTCCGAATCACTGATCCCCTTTGTTCCCGGAACCTCAAAAGGATTCCCGAGAACATTGAAACCGTCCGACTTGGACTTGAGATAGTAGGCGTCTTCATATTCGGGAAGAATGTCATAAGCCAGGCTTTCTTCGCTGATGCTTTTCCCGAACAGACCATAATTCACTGTGCCTGTGGTAAGCACCCGTTTCACCGAGGTCCCGCCTTCGCCGCAGATGCCTGCTGCCCAGTCGAAGGATCCTCTGTCCGAGGTTACCGTGCCTGTATTCAGACAATCGGAAATATCCCCGTTCCCCCAACTATTGATGCCGCCTGCATAAATAAAGGAAGACGCATCCTTCACGGCGATCTTGCCTGAAAACCGGCTTTCGATAATGCTCGCGTTATTGCCGGAGTATCCGTAATTCTCGGCCGCCAGCCCGCCGACATAGATCATGGCTCCCAGATCGTTGGACTCCGTTACCGTGATGTTCATATCGCTGATGCAGTTTTTGATGATAGCATCCTGTTGCTGATTTATTTCTACAAGACCGC
>JAEESA010000094.1 GCA_016286115.1 Lachnospiraceae bacterium | reverse complement strand
AGACGACAATCTTGTGATTGAGGGTGCACCATACCCCGCCGATGAAATAGGCTGCTTCGACAGTACGGTAGAGGTCAGATTTTCGGACGGGACGCGGATAGAGGCAGGTTACCCAAAGGATAACAAAGCAATTTGGTGGATCAATGTACTGGAAAAAGGAAATGCACCGCAGAGCTTGACGAAATGCGATGATGAAGATGCGGAGATTTATAGCGATATATTCGAGATCGACGCTGATTATGTATGGCACGAGGTAAAAGAGAAATGATAGTTAAATGCTATTGCGAAGACTGCACAAATTACGACGATGGCGAATGTGGAATTGTTAATGACGGGTTGGAAGCTCTTGAGATAGCTGACGACGCTGGATGCTTGAGCTATGAATCTAGAAGTGAGGAGTAACATGGAAAAAGCACAATACTGCAGAAACTGCCAGAATGCAAAGCCAAAAGCAGAGCATAAAATGCAAATATGGTTTTGCGGCAAGCACAGGTTATTTATCACAGAGCATACCTGCTATAACCATATACATGACAAAGATTGCAAAGATTACGTGGAAAGGGGGAAAAGAAAATGAAAGTAATGATTGATAAAGGGGCATATATGCCGGAACGTGCACACAAGGAGGATGCGGGGCTGGATCTTAGATCACCGATCACGATACCTGTACCTCCCGGCGGATCAGCGACCATAGACACCGGGGTGCACGTCCAGATCCCAGAGGGATATGTCGGGATGCTAAAAAGCAAGAGCGGGCTTAATGTCAAAGCAGGGCTTACCGGGGAAGGGGTAATTGATTGCGGATATACCGGCTCTATCGTGGTCAAATTATATAGCCACGGGAAAGAGGGCATAGTGATCGAAAAGGGAGATAAAATCATCCAGCTCGTTATTCTTCCCATACTCACGCCGGAACTGGAACAGGTCGACACACTGGAAGAAACCGAAAGGGGATCCGGCGGCTTCGGAAGCACAGGGAGGTAAATATGAGCAACGAGGATATCAGGCAGTTTTACAATAATGATCCGGATTTTAAAAGATATGTAGATGAATGCCGAAAGATGGACGGGAGGACAGTAGAAGAAGAGCTGAAGCTCAAAATAATCAAGATCGTCGCCGAATTCTACCACGAGAAATCCAAAGGGGCAGGAACGCCTGACTATCCGCAGCAGGAGGCCTGACAGACATGCCGATGCAGATAGACAAATATCCGGATAACTGGAAGGATATATCTTGGAACATAAAACAATCCTGCGGATGGATCTGCCAGAAATGCGGCAAACAATGCAGAAAACCGGGAGAACCATTCGACACTCATAGAAATACGTTGACAGTAGCTCACCTGAACCATGAGCCGAAGGACATAAGGCCGGAGAACCTGATGGCGATGTGCGCACCATGTCACCTGAAATATGACGCTAAACATCATGCAGAAACGAGGAGAAAGAATAAAAAGGGGAGACAATGACAAGGGAGAAGCTGGAAGAGGTTTATTTGCTCAATAAAGAACTGGAAATGTGGAAGCAAAGAAGGAAGAACATACACATGTCGATAAATTCTCAGGTAAAGATACTGGACGGAATGCCGCACAGTCAGACCAATGTTGTTAAAAAACCGGTGGAAGATGCGGCGGTCAGAATATCTACAGACCTTGCAAGGATCGACAAAAAAATATCCGAACAGATCCGGAAGATTGAGGCTGCCAAAATCGAGGTCGAAGAGTACATATTGACGATCAATAGACCGCTGCTTCGTATGATAGTAGAGTACAGGTGTGTCCAAAACATGACATGGAGAGAGATCGGAAAGAAAGTAAACTACGATGCGAGCGCGGCCAGAAGAAAATATATGAGTTTCCTTTACAGTTTGCCGGCAAAATAATTTTTGCCAAAAAAACCACAAGCAAATGTGATATATTGTATTCGAAAAAGGTGACCCCCAAAGGGATACAGTTTCTGACATATATATACCTCCTTTAGAAGACTCGGACGCTCCCCCGGCGTCCGAGTTGCATTTTATCAAAAAAACGAAAGTTTCTGTGCAAAAGTGTTGACATACGGCGCACCGTATGTTATTATAATATCAGAAAGGAGGTAAAAAGGATGAGTAAGAAAAAGAAGAAGGGCAAAAATGAAAAATCCAGAATCGACTGGAAAACCCTCATAATCGCAGCGATTCTGGACTTCATAGTTTCACTGATCACTCTGGTGATCGAAAAACTGTTAGACTAAGCAGCGGGGCGAAAGCCCCTCTGCTAAAAATATAACACACTCATCCTGAAAACACAATGAAAGCATTAACAACAATAGCTATTTTCTTTTTTATCGCGGGGATGACCAAATTAATTCTGGCGATATATCTGAAGAAAAAAGAGGAGGATCGCAATGACTGAGAAAAAAGAGACTCCTCAACAACGCTGGAATAAAAAGAATGAATACATAGCTAAGAGCTTCAAAATGCGCAAAGCTCTCGCGGATGAATTCAAAGTAGCCTGTGACAAGGCCGGGGTAAGCCAGTCGGGCCAGATCGTCAAGATGATGCAGGAATTCATTGATCAGCATAAGGAACAGTAAATGGCAAATGATGATTTTTTTGTTATTGCATATATGATACTTGCTTATCTGTATGCTTGTTTAAAATCAGGAGAGGATCCGGAATTGGAAGAAATCTCCTGTTCAAAGCTGAAAATTCCGGAAAAATACTGGTATTCGATCATAAGAATGTTATATCGGGAAGGGTATATTAATGGAGTAAAGGAAATCAAAGCCCCGTGGATTCCTGAAACTTATTATTCTCTTGACCGCCCGGAGATAACTATAAAAGGGATCGAATATTTACAAGATAATTCCATGATGAAAAAAGCGAGAGACGCATTAAAAGAACTAAAGGCAATGGTGCCGGGTTTATAAGAAAGAGAGCCAAGCGAAAGCGAGGCTCTTTTTTATGGGTTGATTTTAACGGGGGTGGGGTGTTATGCCGGTCAGTTTTAAAGTGGATCTGTCCCGCGTAATAGAAGGACTGGACAAAGAAAAAGAGAATGCGGGGAAAGTCATTCAGCGCACTATGAGCGATCTGTATACACGAGCACCCGGATGGATTAATAAAGAGATCCGTAAAGAATACAGTATGTCTGGGAAGGACGGGACTCTTAAGAGTTCAGTTACCGTAACCGGTAACAAGCTCAGCGATATTAAAATTACTTATAAAAGCCGAAGACTGACAACAACACATTTTAAACCGGCGAAGAAAGGGAACCGCATAACGGCGGATATTAAACATGCACGCAAAGTTTTAAGCAGCCGGGCATTCTTTATGACGGGAAATAATTCCGGCGGGAATGTTCCTGTGATGAGAACAACAAGCAATCGATATCCGATAAAGACCATCAGGACAGTCTCAGTCGCTCAGATGGTGTCTACCGGATCAGGGATCAAGGCCAACATAGAGCAGGTGCTCAATGAGAATCTCGAGAAGAGATTTAAAAATCATTGCAAACAATTATTAAACAAATAAAAGCAATATATACCCAGGTGAGGTGGGGTCTCCCCCTCAAATGATTTAAAGATTTTCATATTGACGAGGTGGGGTGCAAGGTACTGTGACGCCGTCACAAAGCGTTGCGCCGCTCGTGACCCCAGAAACGGTCTAGGCGCATTGAAGTAAAATTGGACTTGGCTTGGTGAAGAAAGGAGAGAGGCCATGATTTGTCAGGGAGTGAACAGATACAAATATGACGCAGACGGCGCAAAACATGTTACCGCAGATCTGCTTGCATCTACGACGCCGGCGACTATGCCGACGACCGGAGAGGATATAGAAGGCCTGGACGCAACGGATGTGTTAGAAGCCGGATCCACGTTGTATATCGTAAATTCCGGAACCTTGTACATGATGAACGAAGAGCATGAGTTTAAGGAGCAGTAGATATGGCATTTGATATTATAAGCTATGCACTATCAAAGAAGTATACAGAAAAGACGGTCGAGGGAGCCGGAGCCCTTAAAGGGGTGCCCTGTAAGATACAGGACATAAGTCCGATCACGGGCGGCAACAGGGTCACGTTTGAATGGGAGGACAATTCCGGGATGCTGCACACCGATACCATGGACGTTATGGATGGGGAAGATGGCGAGAACGGGACTAATATAGCAACAATCGAACAAGCCGGCAGCAAGATCACAGTCACCCTGACAGACGGAACGTCACAGACATTTACCGTCCCGACAGTAAAAGGAGATAAGGGCGACAAGGGTGACAAAGGAGATAAAGGCGATACCGGAGCCAAGGGCGACACCGGAAATACAGGTCCGCAGGGCTCGACGGGAGCCAAGGGCGATAAAGGTGACAAGGGAGATAAGGGCGACGCCGGAAACGCGGCCACCATTGCGGTGGGAAGCGTAACCTCGGGAGTGTCACCTTCCGTCACGAATGGAGGCACATCCGAGGCGGCTGTCTTTAATTTCGTTCTTCCCAAAGGCGACAAGGGCGATAAAGGCGACACCGGCGAAGACGGTCAGGACGGCAAGAGCTTTGAAATCAAAGGCCAGTATCCGACAGAGGCGGCGCTTCGTGCGGCACATCCGACCGGGCAGGCCGGAGACGCGTATTTCGTCGGCACCACGAATAGCCCGGATTTATATGTCTGGCTCTCCGAAGATCAAGACTGGTATAACTCCGGACCGATCGCCGGGATCAAAGGCGATAAAGGAGACAAGGGCGACGACGGATACAGCCCGGCGGCGAACGTAACAAAGGCTGGGAAAGTCGCGACGATCACTATTCAGGATAAGAGCGGCACCACGACCGCAACAATATCGGATGAGGCAGATGGAGAGGACGGAAACGACGGCGAAGACGGGGCAGACGGAAAGTCAGCATATGAGGTAGCTGTCGATGAAGGATATTCCGGAACAGAAGCCGAATGGCTTGCGTCCTTAAAAGGAGCCAAGGGCGATAAAGGCGACAAGGGAGACGACGGAGACGAGGGCGCCAAGGGCGATGACGGAAAGTCAGCATATGAGGTAGCAGTCGATGAAGGTTATTCCGGCACGGAAGCTGAATGGCTTGCGTCTTTGAAAGGCGAGAAAGGCGATAAGGGCGATAAGGGCGACGATGGCGATGACGGCGCAGATGGGCAAGGGGTTCCTGAAGGAGGAACGGCCGGACAGGTGCTTAAGAAGAAATCCGGCACAGACTTCGATACCGAATGGGACGATGCGGACACAGATCTGGAGTCCATTATACCAAATAACGCCGGCGCGAGAAATTCGATATTCCGAGGCAAAAGCCTTGGCAGTTCGGTAACAGCAGAACAATATACCGCTATCCAGAACGGAACCTTTGAAGGTATGTTCATCGGCGATTATTGGACTATCGATGGCGTTGTCTACAGGATAGGGGATTTTGATTACTGGCTCCATGATGGGGATACGGAATGCACAACGCATCACATATTACTGGTTCCGGATAGCAATTTTACCGCCCAGAAGATGAACGATTCAAATGTAACCACGGGAGGGTACGCAGGATCGAAGATGAATACAACGTACCTCGCCGCGGCGAGAAGTGCCATCGACTCAGCTTTTGGATCTGCACACATCCTTAATCATAGAGAGTTATTTACAACAGCAGTTACGGACGGCAAAGCAAGCAACTGGGCATGGAGCGATTCCACGGTAGATCTCATGAATGAGTGTATGGTCTACGGGCATAATGCATGGGGATCGCATCCCGGATACGAAACGGGAATAGACAAATCACAGCTGGCGTTATTCAGGCTCCGTCCTGATTTGATATGCAACCGTGCGTACTGGTGGCTGCGGGACGTTGTTTCGGCGACGACCTTTGCTCTTGTCAACTACGGCGGCACTGCGAGCGGCAACAGCGCCTCGACCTCTACTGGCGTTCGCCCTGCTTTCGCGATCAAAGCGTAAGCGGATCATTAATCACCGCCCCTTGTGGGCGGTTTGGAGAAACTAATGTCGGTTCCAGCAGGCAAAAGGAAACAATCAAGATTCGAGGCATCGCATCATTACTACAAGCTTCGGCAGGAAGTGACGGAGCTGATGCTCTTAGATTTCGGCTTTTCGAAAGAGAAGTACCTGAAGCAGCTTGAAAAATACCGGAATGCACACGCTTCGGATCCAAACGTAGATGAGATAACGGGAAGATGGAAAAAGAAGGCGGAGGCGTTCTATCGGTGGTTTATCGACAGGGAATGCGACGCGGTTCTTCAGATGCTGAGACACATAGAATGCGAATTCACAGCAGGGAATTCGATTTATCCTTCAGACACGGCGGCCAGAACCGGAGAATATTGCCAGAGGCGGAAACATATCAACGAGGCCATTGCCGGATGCTATGTGTTAAAGCAGGAGATCAATTATATTATCAGGACATTACCGGTGGATCTGAATAAATACAAACGTCTCGCAACGCTCATAGATGAGCAGGTCGCTCTATATAAGGGCGTCAGGAGTGCGGACAACAAGTTTTTGAAGCCCCGGAAATGATCGGGGCAGCTTTTGTAACGTGCGAACTGGTGGCTGCGGGACGTTGTTTCGGCGACGAACTTTGCTAATGTCAACAACAACGGCAATGCGAACAACAACAGCGCCTCGAACTCTAATGGCGTTCGCCCTGATTTCGATCATGCCAATTAAGCCTCAAAGATAGGCAGGCATATATGCGAAAGGAAAGGCTGTCCCTGCCAAAGGCTAAATGACAGCGCAGAGATGCGGGACCGACTGCGCCGGCCTACGCTATGGAATGGGGATACGTCTCCTTCCTGTCCGGCGTTTAACCCATGCGGGAGCGCAGTATGAATGTAGTTACTGATATGAACGCGCTTTTTGAGGCGTTTTTAAAATCCATGAAGGGCAGCTCCTGGAAGGAGGAGCCACAGCGTTTCGAAATCGACATTTTGTCGGAATTGACAAAGCTGAGCAATGAGCTTGAAACAGGAAAATATAAAACTTCGCCAGGCTCTGAATTTATTCTTAACGAACGCGGGCATATAAGATATATCCACGGCGGCCGGATCCGCGACAGAGTGGTCAGGCATGCTCTCTGCGATGAATCCTTAACGCCCGGGATCAGCAGATATCTGATCCATAACAACGGAGCAAGCCAGAAGGGCAAAGGAATAAGTTTTGCAAGGAAAAGGCTGGAAAGGGATCTGCACAATTATTATCTGGAAAACAGGACGAACATAGGGTATATAGCTTTCATTGATTTCTCGAAGTTTTATGACAATATCCGCCACGATAAGGTCATGGAGCTGTTCGGCGGGAAGGTGGATGCTTTTTCGGCAGATCTTTTGAGAAAGATCCTTAAGCAGTTTGAAGTCGATGTGTCCTACATGACAAATGAAGAATTTGCAGACTGCATGGATCGGAAGTATGACGCGATAAAGTACCGCCAGATGGCGGGAGCAGGAAGGCCAAATAGCGAAGTGAAGATGATGGCCAAAAGCGTGGATATAGGCGACCAGGTATCGCAGATCATCGGAGTAAGCTATCCTACAAGGATAGACAACTACGCCACTATCGTCAGGGGGATCGGACGATATGGAAGATATATGGACGATATCTATATCATCCACAGAGACAAGGAATACCTGAAAGAAACACTGGAAGGAATTAAGAAGGAGGCCGCAGGCCTCGGCATCTTTATCAACGCCAAAAAGACACGGATATGCCGTATTGACAGACCGTTTAGGTATCTGCAGGTGCGTTACTTTGTTACAGAAAGCGGGAAGGTCGTTAAGCGCATCAGTCCCGAATCACTCACAAGGGAGCGAAGGAGGCTGAAGGCATATAAACGGCTTTTAGACAAAGGCAGGATGCAGTATACCGATATCGAACAGGCCTATAAATCCTGGATGGGGAATTACTACCGGATCATGTCGAAGAAGCAGGTTAGTAGTATGAAAAAGCTGTTTTGGGAGTTGTTTGGGACGGAGCCGCGGTGGAAATGAAAGAAAACAGGAGCCGATAGAATACCGGCCCCTGATCGGTCAGTCGTTCTTATATTCCTTTATGAGCTTTAAAAGGAATTGAGAGCGGCTTAACTCTCCTCTGAGTTTTTCGATTTTTTCAAAATCTTCGTTGCGAAGATCGACGACCCAACGCTTATAGGTCTTGTCGTTATACTTACGTTTTACCGCCGTTGATGTTTTGCTCATTATCTCTTTTTTCGAAGGATAACAAACAGGGTATACAACGAAATACAGAGGGCTAAAAGGCTGATTGTGAGTGTTAGTGCTTGCATATCCTTTAGCGATGGCTTATACTGACAGTACCCGAAAGGGCGCCCCGGGAGGGGCGGAGGGGTTAATCCCCCTCCTTTAACTGCTTAGCCAGCTTGTACTGCAACACCGCTGTGATGAGGTTGATGATTGCAGTTGTCAGGCTGGCTATTACTATCAGCAAGTCCATCGTTTTTCCTCCTTTCTTTCGTATTCCCTTTCGGTGATTATATAATAGCATACTTGTACGAGTATGTCAACAGTATTTTAACATTTTATAGCGAAAACCGGATTTTTTTAACAAAAACAGGAAAATGATGGATTGTATAGAGAGTTATTTTAAAATAAAAGAAGATGAAAAAGTAAAAGATGCGCATTCTGTAACATCGGCCAAAGCAAAACAGGCGGCTGGCATAATGCGGATCTGGACAGATATGTTGTGGAAGGCTTTCTCAGAAGACAAGAGCTTCCGCATGGAACTTATATACGATGCGGAAGCCCAGACTGTAAAAACTGCGATTATCGGCCAGAAAGAAGCCGGACAGAACACGATGCAGGGAGATTGAGTTTCTCCAGATCTTCAGCCTTTTCAAGATTGAATTCGAAAATCCGGGGATGTTCTGTAGTCCGATACCCAAGAAACGAACCGAGATCTAATTTGCACAATGCATCTTTAGTTTCTTCTGCGGTTGATTTTTCGCAGTTAGCTTCATAATGAAGCATTAGTTTTACCTCCTTTCATAAACTCGGGCGGGCGGGCCCGGTTATATTAGTATAACAGCATCGAGGGTTATCGGTGCTTTTTTATTGGAGATTTGAATGTTTGATATACATGAGGAGACTCTGATCACGTCGTTGGCGCTGGGAGAGGTGCTGTCAATCACGGACGAAAGGGTGAGACAGCTTGAAGATAAAGGTATTTTGACATCTACCATGAAGGGGAGAAAAAAATACTTTGACCTGATCCCGAGTGTGGGCGCGTATATTGAATTTATAAAAGGCACGACGGCTCCGGATCTGGCCATAGCAATGGCGCAGGCGGATCTGAGATACAAGGAAGCCAGAGCCGGAAAGATGGAGTTAGAGCTTTCAGAGCTCAGAGGACAAATGCACAGGGCGGAAGACGTGGAAACAGTCGTATCGGATATGGTGGCGAACCTCCGGGCGGCTGTTTTGGCATTGCCCGGAAGGCTTGCGGTAGATACCGCGGATGCAAAGAGCGCAAAGGAGACCTCCGCCATAATAAAGGCGGCCGTCGATGAGGTGCTTAACGAAACAGCACGGTACAGATATGATGCGGCAGAGTACCGGAAGCTGGTGACGGAAAGAGAAAAATGGATCAGCGTAAAGGAGGCGGAGTCAGCGAAGAAGCTGGAAGAGGAAGAGAAAGCGGCTCCGAGGCAGAAAAAATCGAGAAAAGGAAACGAACAGAAGAAAACGGTATCAAAAAGACAGCCGGCCTCATCGAAAGGCTCAGCCAGGGCTTCAAAGCCCCGGAAGACCTGACGGTATCAGAATGGGCCGATAAATATCGGAGGCTTTCACCGGAGAATTCGGCGGAGGCAGGAAAGTGGAGGACTGCAAGAGTCCCCTACATGAAAGAGATCATGGATGCTTTTACGGATCCGCAAGTCAATATCGAGGCGGTGGTTGCCAGCAGTCAGGTCGGAAAGACGGAAGTCCTGATCAATATGCTGGGCTATATGATCGATCAGGATCCCGGACCTGCACTGTATGTCATGCCCACGAAGGACTTTGCGGAGGACTTCTCTAAAAGAAGGCTTGCTCCGATGATCAGGGATACTGAGGTTATCAGAGATAAGATAGCGGATAGTAAAAGCAGGGATTCGAATAATACTATCAGCAAAAAGACATACCCCGGAGGAATGATCTCACTGATCGGAAGTAATTCCGCTACAGACCTTGCGGGAACTCCCGCACGGTATGTCTTTGGCGATGAGATAGACAGGTGGGCAAGGTCTGCAGGAACCGAGGGCGACCCGTGGAGCCTTCTGGAACGACGGACGACGACGTTCTACAATGCGAAGATGGTGGCGGTCAGCACGCCGACCATCAAGGATCATTCGAAGATCGAGGACCTGTATAACCTCGGGACCAGAGAAAAGTGGTGCGCGAAATGCCCGCATTGCGGGGAATATCATTATATAGATTTCGATTCGATCCGCTTCAAATATGAAAAGATCGAATCAGGAAACAGCATCCAGTTCAAGGTCAGTGATATATATTATTGCTGCCCGGAGTGCGGCGGAGCTTCTACGGAATCCGAGATGAAGAGAACGCCGAAGAAGTGGATCGCGGAAAGCCCGGAAGCGGTCAATAACGGCAACCGGTCCTTCTGGATCAACGGGTTCTATTCTCCGTGGAACCCGTGGGAGCGGATCATACTCCGGTTCCTGGAAGCGAATGCGCTCAAGGATGTGGCTAAACTGAAGACAGTGTACAACACCCTGTTCGGCGAGCTGTGGGAAGAACGCGGCGAGATCGAAGGCACGGGTGTTTTTTTGAACCGTCTGGAGAACTATGAGGCGGAAATACCGGATGGCGTTTTGTGCTTGACGATGGGTGTGGACACCCAGGACGACCGCCTTGAATACGAGGTAGTCGGACATGGCTTCTGGGGCGAAACGTGGGGGATCGAATACGGAAAGATCCTCGGGAAACCTTCGGATCTGGAAGTGTGGG
>JAEESA010000406.1 GCA_016286115.1 Lachnospiraceae bacterium | reverse complement strand
GTGTCTTCATCTTTTTCGGTTTCTGCCTCTGCCACTGTGGGGACATATGTTTCCTTCACAGTGGGTTTTGCGTCAATCTGTTCAGGAGTGATATCCGGCCTGTCTTCTGTAGTAACATCGGATCCTGTTTCCGGTGTAAATAAATCCTCATCTTCCTCGATGGGCATATTCGAAATAACGGGCTTCTTTGGTATGGATATATCCGGACCCGGATCTTCCGTGACAGGTCCGTTGTCATCGTCGTCATCGCCGAAATAGAACAGGTCGCTCTTGGATTCTTCCTGAGGAAGCTTTGGATCTGAAGCCTCTTCCACACTTTTCAGAGGAGTGGACTTCGGTGCCTCCAATGGATTATCATCCATGTCATCATCAAAGGAAAAACTGATATCTTCTGCCGGCTTCGTTTCATCCGGTTGAGGTTCCCTGCTGACTTGTGCTGCTAATTCCGCAGTTTCGTTTTGATCGATCACTGTTTCTGTGGATCCGGTAGTTTCCGTTTCTGACACAGTATCTTCCGGAATGGAAGCTGCCTGTTTGAAAACACTCGGCTTTGCTTCGTCCTCTACGGAAAATGATGAAAACAGATTATCCTCTTCCTCATCACCAAAATCAAAACTCTTAACCCCGCCTTTATTGAAATCGAAACCAAATTCAGCCAGTGCGCTCTCATCTTCTTCGAAACCGAAGCCGAACAGATCGGCTCCCGCAGGCTTCGCTTCGGTGGGTTGTGCTACGGGGTTCACTTCGTTCTGCCCGGTTGCAGGTCCTGGTTCGTTATGTTGTGCTACGGGGTTCACTTCGTTCTGCTCAGTTGCAGGATCTGACATGTTCTGTTCTTCTTTATTATGCTGTGCCACAGATTCGGCTCCATTATGCTCCTGTGCGTTCCCGGCTTCTGAGTCCGGCATTTTTGCCCGTGAAATCCGAACATCCTTTTCATCCTTACTGTACGCCTGCCATTGTTCAAGGCTCTCATGCATATCCTTAAGGAACATGCCTTCACAGTGCGGACATTTTGCACGTTTATCATTCCCCTTTATTTTGTACACTCTGTCACAGTTAGTGCATACATACATGGATATTTCCATATTTATATTCCCCTTTGCATCCTTTCTGCATTTAGATATTTGTCCGTATTATCATTCCCTGAATATAATTTCGTGACTTTCTGAAGCAAATCAAATAAGGAAATGTATTCAGAAATCATGGTTACTAATATTGTAAATTAATTCAATTGATTTTACAATCGTGAATGGTCATGTAGCGGACAACGGAAGCACAACGCTCAGCAGCAGTTTCCTTAAACACTTCATAGTTTATTTCCTCAGAATCTTCAGCCTTATTGGAAATAGCACGGATAATGACAAATGGAGTATCATTAAGATAACATGCCTGTGCGATTGCTCCGCCTTCCATCTCACAGCACATACCTCCAAAATCGGACTTGATCAATTCTTTTTGTTCTTTTGAGGAAATGAACTGGTCACCAGTACAAACTCTGCCTTCGAAGACCTGAACGTCAGGAGCAGCCACATGTACAGCCTCTACAGCTTCTTTCCGCATTGTTTCGTCCGCAGGAAACGCAGAAAGACCAGTATACGGTATCTCCCCTTTTTCAAAACCGATTTTTTCTACAGTAAAGTCATGCTGACAAGCGTCAACCGAGACAACGATATCTCCTATATCGATCTGATTGTCGAGAGATCCGGCAACACCGGTATTAATTATACTCGTACAATCAAACTGGTTTATCAGAATATTTGCACAGATCCCTGAATTTACTTTACCCATACCGCACTGCACAACAACCACGTCCACGTTATCCAGTTTTCCTTCACAGAACTCCATGCCAGCTATGGTATTTGTTTTGGACTCCGTGAGTGCTTCTTTAAGGGAAGTGACTTCTTCTTCCATAGCACCGATAATACCGATTTTCTTTGATGCGATTTCACCAGCATTTGAACATCCGCCAATTATAAAAAGCATCGCAGACAGTATCAAACAGATCGATTTTTTCATTGAATTTTTTCCTTCCGTATTCAAATAATCTATATAATGATCTATGCCGGGCTAGCCAGATAATACCCCTGGAATAAGAGATACAAGTTCAAGCATTCCTTTAAGATTACGAACTTCAACTAAC
>JAEESA010000405.1 GCA_016286115.1 Lachnospiraceae bacterium | reverse complement strand
TGATCGTATTGTCATTGCTTTCGCGCAGGATCATTTCATTCATACCGAGCACCGCGTTGATTGGCGTACGGATCTGATGCGACATGTTCGCGAGGAAGTCGCTCTTGGCGCGGGAGGCTTCCTCCGCCTGCGCCTTTGCTTCCCGAAGTTCATTGCTTTCTCGTACTTTGATGCTGACTCTGGTCAGATAGATCGCGCCGAGCAGTACCAGCACCATCAAAAGCCCGAATACCCATACCACTAGCTTTGTTACATTTTCTATTCCCTCCGCAGCCACTGCTTTGGAAACAAAACCGGAAACCAGGAAATCGGTGCCGGGAACCTCCGCTTCAAAGAGCAGCATATCGCCGCGGTCGGTCGGGAAGGAACGGGCCACTGCGACAGAAACCTCCATTTCCAGATGCATGGAAGTATATTTGCTCTGGATATCCGGCGTCTCATACCAGGCCATGTCTTCTGCGGTGGCGTTATAAAACGGAACGACGATCTCCCCGTCCCTTGTGGTCACGCAGAATTTCCCGAGATCGTCATAAACTTCGGTCGAGAAATCCTCTGCGAGGGCTTCCTGCGGGCATAAGCGGTATAAAACATAGCGGATGTTGGGACCGTTAAATACCGGGCAGGTAAAGAGCAGGCCTTTCGTTTCCGAAAAGGTGATGGCATTGTTGCCGCGGAAGGAATCCAGAATGCCTTCAAATTCCATGACATCAAGAGGGTCGCCATAGAGCGCTTTCCCGTCGATGCTGAGGAGCCCCTGTTTTATGCCTGTGTTATCATCATAGATCTTCGGCATCAGGGCATCCATGTCATCCAAAGATACTTCCAGACGCGAAGCGATGTATTCCAGATTGTCGAGCTCGGTCTCCAGCTTTTCTCCCATCAGCATGGCGTAGGTTTCCGCCTGCTTTGCGACCTGGTTTTCAGTGTAGTTCTGCAGGAGGTCGCTGATGCGCAGCCTTAATACAAAGCCCACGACAAGGAGGGAAATGCCGAAGAACACCAGCACAAAGATCGTTCTGTTTCTTGTGTAAACGCCCTTTTTATTCATAGATCTCTACACCTTCCACATACCAGTCAATAAGGTTGAACAGTTCATCATCACCGATCCTCTCATCCTCATGGCAGCGGAGAAAACCGTGATTGTCGCGGATCTCGCCGGAGAACACATCCCGCCAGGTCTTGATCCGCTCTTCTTCTGAGGCGACAAGCTCTTTCGTTTCCTTGGAAACCTGATTGGAAAAGGGATACAGGGCAACCGCGCCTTCTGTAAGTCCCAGCCAGTAATCGTTTTCGAAGTTGGCTCTTCCGCTCAGGAAATCGCTCAAAACGCGGCCGTAAAGCACATTCCATTTGAAGATGGAAGCAGTGAGAAATTTATCCGAATATTCGTCGGCTACAAAATCATATCCAGTGGAATAGAGGCCCAGTTCTTCGGCTACCTCCAGGGTATAGGGCCTGTCTTCATGGTACGTCAGAACATCCGCTCCGGCGGCCGCGAGTGCCTTTGCCGCGGCCACCTCTTTCTCCTGATCATCCCAGCTTCCGGTATAGGCAACGAGAACCCGCGCATGGGGATTGGCCTTGCGGGCGCCGAGGGTGTAGGCATTGATGGAGCGGATCGTTTCCGAGATCGGCATCGCGGCCACATAGCCGAGAATATTGCTGTCTGTATTGGAACCGGCGACAATGCCGGAGAGATACCGGACCTGATACATCCGGGCAAAATAGGAGCTCGTGTTTTTCTCCTCGCCGTCTCCGGAAATGCAGTAAAACGCGATCTGGGGATAGGTTTTCGCCAGCTCATCCAAATACGCTATGTAACCGAAGCTGGTCAGAAATATACAGGAACAGCCGCGGCCGTTCAGTCTTGCCACCGCCTTTTTTACCTCTGCTTCCTCCTCCGAGATCTGCTCTTCACAATACATGGTACAGGAATTCTCTTCGCAGGCATCGAGAAGCCCTTCATAGTGGCTCTGGTTCCAGCCGTTGTCATTGGATGCCCCGATCAGTAAAATGCCGACCGATGTGGTGTCATCCTGCTGATTCAGCCGGAAATTGGAAATGAGTGAAATGATCCCGACGACCAAAAGGATGGCAACCAGAAGAGTTATGATTCTGATCAGGTTTTCCTTATTCTTCAACCGTTACACC
>JAEESA010000404.1 GCA_016286115.1 Lachnospiraceae bacterium | reverse complement strand
TGGAGCGGCTGCGTCTGATACGAAGAAGGCGAGCAACGGGAAGAGTAAGTCTAAGATCAAGCTCGGCAAGAACAGCCTGAAGGGAACTTCGAAGAAGCTGAAGATCTACGTACCGAGCAAGGCTGATCAGAAAGCTGTGAAGAAGCAGCTGAAGAAGGCTGGGAATAAGAAGGCTAAAGTTAAGGTTGGGTACAGACTGAAATAATAGCCTCCTTAGTTAGAGAAAAGAGATACATACCCCTCGGGAGTGTCATAGCTTCCGGGGGGATTTTCTCTTATAAAGCTATGCTATGCAGAACGCCCGTGCTGTGGTAGGTAAGCGCTTAGTATTCCCGCGGATTTCTTAAACCCGGAAGATACATATAATTGATAACTAAGGATCGTAGTGTAGGCTATGATCCTTTTTGTTACAGTTACAACTTTTTGGTGTGAGGAGGTTACAATATGGCAAAGAACCAGGTGACGCATCCGAGATCGGATGAAACATGGATGCAGTTGATCACGAAGTGTCGGCAAAGCGGGCTTACAGATTCAGAATGGTGCCTTAGGAATGAGATATCCAAGTATTCGTTTTATGCAGCTGTACGGAGGCTTCGAAAGAAAGCATATGCCCTGCCGGAAAGAGAAAAGCATCCGGTTATGGACCTGACTGCAGCACCACAGGATGTCGTTCAGATTGGGATCATCCCGGATCCACCATCTGAAAGGTCTTTTGAGTTGCCCGTTCCTGCAGCGTCGACGCAACCTTCCATGGAACTCGCTGTTCAAGGTATTCAAGTCCGGATCTATAATAATGTTGATCCGTTGCTGCTTGACAGAATGATCGTATCATTAAGGAGCGCTTTATGATCGGTGATATCACCTCCGCTGATGAGATCTATATTGTCTGCGGCTATACCGATTTGCGAAAATCCATCGACGGGCTATGCTCTGTGGTCCAGGATAAGCTTCATATGGATCCGAGCCGGCGGGCTCTTTATATGTTCTGCGGCCGAAGATGTGACCGGATCAAACTCCTTCTTTGGGAGCCGGATGGCTTTGTTCTTCTCTATAAACGTCTTTCCGCACAACAGGGGCATTACCGTTGGCCAAGGAAAAAGGAAGAAGCCAGAAGCCTTACCTGGAGAGAATTCGACTGGCTGACCTCGGGTCTTGATATAGACCAGCCAAAGGCGATTAAAGCAACTGGTTTCTAAAGGGTATTCCTGTTGTGCAATTTGTAATCCAGAGCCTCTGCAAAGCCCGCAAGCGCCCTGTTTTTCATCGTTTTCGGCATTTTTCCGATATGGGTTGCCCATACCAAATCTGATAAAATATGATCATCAGATATTGGAGGAAGTCATGGCAAGAAGCCCTCAGGAAAGCCAGCTTGTTGAACTGAAAGACACAATAAAAGAACTGAACAAGACCATAAAAAGCCAGAACCTGCTCATAGAGACGCTTCAAAAATCGAAGGAGGAACAGGAAAACGAGTTTCTTCAGCAGATCAAGAATCTTCAGGAGCAGGTGGATTTCCTGACTAAAAAACTATTTGGAAAATCCAGCGAAAGAAAAGAAATCCCGGGACAGCTCAATCTGTTTGATGAGGCAGAGAGCGAGTATCATAAGGAAAAACCTAAAGTCCCGGAAACTGTAGTCAAGGAACATACCCGGAAAAAGAAAGCGTCTCATGATGAGATCTTTAAAGGTGTTCCCCAGAGGGAGGAACTGATCGAGCTTCCGGAAGACGAACGGATCTGCTCAGAATGTGGAGCGGAGCTGGAAGCCATCGGTAAGGAATTTGTAAGGCGGGAATTCCGTTACACTCCGGCAAAAGGCGAACTTGTAAGTATTTACCGAGCCACCTATAAATGTCCTGAATGCAGTACTGCACCGGAAATGGAGACAAACTTGAAATTTGCGAAGGCACATGTTTCGGAGGCTTTGATCCCACATAGTTATGCTTCGGAATCATCTGTCGCATGGACTATATATCAGAAATACCATAATGCCATGCCGCTTTACCGTCAGGAAAAAGACTGGCTGCAGCTCGGCGCGAAGCTGACACGGGCAACGCTGGCGAATTGGATCATCGTTTGTGCAGATACTTACTTTCGTCCTTTGTATCAATACTTCCACAGGATGCTGCTAAAGCGCAAGTTCCTGATGGCAGAT
>JAEESA010000403.1 GCA_016286115.1 Lachnospiraceae bacterium | reverse complement strand
AGACCATATGTACATCCGTTATTCCGCAACCAGGGACTGGGGCTGGAATGGAGGTAACTTCTAAGCTTTAAATGAAAATAACGAACCAGAAAAGAAACTTTGCCATCGAAGGCACACAGACGATCTCGGATTGCATTGAATATGTGGAAACCGTGCTGACGGGGATGAAGGTCCCGAAGAAACTGATCGTCAGAAGCTGCCTTGTCGTGGAGGAAGCGCTTGTTGAACTGCTGGCGCAGAAGAAAGCCGAGGGAGAAGTAAGAATACAGATCCGCCGGCTTTTCGGCGATGCCTCCATTATGATCAGCGTTCCCGGTGAGGAATACGACCCCTATTGGGGCAATATGAAATTCACGGAAACGGATGCGTTTGACGCGGAAGAGGACGAGGAAAGAGACAGGGCGATCCGCGCCATACTCTTAAAATCCTACGGGGAGGATCTGAAATTCTCCTACAAGGGAGAAAAGAACCGCGTCCGCATCATGGTCGGGCTGGAAGGGCAGTCCATGCTGAAAAAGACCTTCATGGTCCTTTTGCTTGGCATTGCGTTTGGGCTTCTTCTTAAGCTCCTGATCCCGCAGGCAGGGGTGGAGGCGGTCTCTACTTACTTCCTGACCCCTGTCAAAACAATGTTCATGCATGCGCTGCAGATCGTGATCGCGCCGGTGGTCTTTTTCTCCATTGTCGCCTGTATCGCGCAGTTTAAAGACCTGAGCGAACTCGGGCGGATCGGCGTGAGGGTCATGGGTTTATATTTCCTGACAACCATTATTGCCGTTACGGTGGCCATGGCTGCATTTTCGATCGCAACGCCGGGAGAACCGGGCTTTGCTCTTGGCATGACGCTGGATGAAAGCGCGGTGGCGAGCGTTCCTTCGACGGACGTGGATACGTCGCTTTTATCCACCATAGTCAACATCATACCGTCCAACTTCCTGCGCCCGTTTTTGGAAGCGAATACGCTGCAGATCATATTCCTTGCCGTGATCGTCGGGATCGCGGTCGGTATGATCGGAGAGCATGCCGCCTTCCTTAAGAAGTTCTTTGACGCCTGTAATTCCTTATTCCTGACGCTGACGACCATGATCACCAAGTTTATCCCTTTGGCGGTATTCTGCTCGTTATCGCTTTTGGTCCTGATGATGGACGGGAAGTCTTTCCTCGCGCTCTTTGGCGCGTCCGGAACGATCCTTGCCACGGTCTTTGTCATGATCATGGTTTATGGGCTCCTGATCCTTATTCTGGCGCATCTCAATCCGTTCACGTTTTTCAAAAAGAACCGTAACGGAATGCTCACGAGTTTTACGCTGTCTTCGAGCTCCGCGGCCATGCCGACGAATATGGATATCTGTGTCAATAAACTCGGGATCTCGCCGAAGGTCAGCAGCTTTTCGATCCCGCTCGGCGCCACGGTCAATATGGACGGAACGACGATCGCGCTCACGATCTTCAGCCTGTTTTTGGCCAGAGCCTATGGCGTGGAGATCACGCCGTCCACGCTCCTTTCGCTTTCGGTAACGATCATCCTTCTCGCGCTCGGCACTCCCGGTGTGCCCGGAGCCGGACTGGTCTGTGTCGGTGTGCTATTGACGCAGCTTCATGTACCGGTGGAAGCCATCGGCATGATCATCGGCATTTACCCGTTCGTTGAAATGTTTACGACGATGTCCAACACAACGGGCGATGTCGCTGTCTCGCTGATCGTTGCGAAGCAGGAGAAGCTGTTGGATCTTGAGATGTATAACAGCAAAGAAAAGAAGAAGGCAAGCTGATGCACATCGTACTTTTGGAACCGGAGATCCCGGAAAATACAGGAAATATCGGGCGGACCTGCGTAGCCACAGGGACGCCCTTACATTTGATCGAGCCGCTCGGGTTTTTCCTCAATGAGCGCGCCATAAAGCGCGCCGGACTGGACTATTGGGACGACTTATCCGTAACACGCTATGTGAACTATGAGGAGTTCCTCGAAAGAAATCCGGATGCCACCATCTGGATGGCGACGACTAAGGCGAAACGCGCCTATACGGAGGTGTGTTTTGAAATGGGAGACTACATCATGTTCGGCAAGGAGAGCGCAGGGATACCGGAAGAGATCCTGGTGGACAACGAGGAGTTCTGCATAAGGATCCCCATGGGGGAGGACATCAGATC
>JAEESA010000093.1 GCA_016286115.1 Lachnospiraceae bacterium | reverse complement strand
GATGTAATCGAGGAAGAACAACGGCTCTCCGCCGGCGCAGGCCACGTCGTTGACACACATGGCCACGCAGTCGATCCCGATCGTATCATGCTTTTCCAAAATAAAGGCAAGTTTTAATTTCGTCCCAACTCCGTCTGTTCCGGACAAAAGCACGGGGCTCTCCATCCCTTTCAGCGCTTTTCCGAGGAACGCGCCGGAAAAACCTCCGAGGCCTCCGAGCACTTCCGGCCGCATCGTCTTCTCCACCGAAGACTTCATCAGCCGAACAGATTCATAACCCGCCTCGACGTCTACGCCTGCACTTTTGTAATTCATTCTCTCCCCTCCTGAAGTTTGCGATCCTTTTCCATTACGGTTTCTTTCATCTCTATTAAATACTCTTTTAACTTCTTCTTCAGTTCCTCATCCGCCATTGCAAGCATCTTTACCGCCAAAATCCCGGCGTTTGCCGCCCCATTGATCGCCACGGTCGCCACAGGGATCCCGGTAGGCATCTGCACGATCGAATAAAGGGAATCACGCCCTCCGAGTGACGTCGTGTGCATCGGCACCCCAATGACAGGAAGCGGGAACAGCGCCGCGCACATTCCGGGAAGATGAGCTGCCATCCCGGCGCCGGCCACGATCACGGAGACTCCTCTTTCCTCCGCGCCCTTTGCCCATGCAAAGAACTCCTCCGGCTCCCGGTGCGCGGAAATGATCCGCATTTCATATTCAACGCCAAAGCGGTCAAAGATCGCCGCCGCTTTTTTCATTACCTCCAGGTCCGAGTCGCTGCCCATAACGATGGCAGCTTTTCTTTTTCCTTCCGCGATAGTACTCATATGTTATCCCCTTTATGATAATTCCTGATTTAATTCTTCTGTTCCCGGCAGTGCAAACAAGCCATCCCGAATAAAATCAATCGCTTCTCCCTCCGGAGTGAAGCCCGTGATGTATTCCAGCTCGTCATAGGGGATCGTGATGTCCGTATGGCAGTGAAAATACGCTTTCGAAGTATCCTCCTTCCGCCGGATCGAGATCTCGTTATCCCTGGCCACGATCTTTTTCCCGTCGGGATTTCTGGTCACAATGTCTTCATCATAACTATAGCAGGTGTCGCCCACCGCAAAATGGGGGCCGGTTTTCTCCGCGATCAGGATCGGAAGACGGTCCTGGATCTTGAAACGCCGCGCCATGGCATAGGCTGCCGTGTTGGTTCCGATCGCAAATTCCCCGACCGGAAGCGTGTCGTGGCGCATCAGGATATTTTCGTAAATGTAGTTTTTATTTTCCTTTTCAGTATCGAAATTACTGCAATTATACTCAGTTATTAAACCGTCTTTGAACTTAATTTCAAGCTCCAGGAAACGGTTTCCGACGAGAAATACCTCCGGCACATGCAGCGTTCCTTCCGTCCCTTTAAGGACCGGGCTCGTGAACACCTCGCCCACGGGGATGTTCACATCGGCCACGCAGTTCTCGAATTTGGTCTCCCCGGAAGGATCCTGCAGCGTGATGAGCTGCACCCGCATTTCGGTGTGGTTTGCTCCTCTCCCCTTTACCTTCACGTATTCGCACCGGTCCAGCGCATCGGTCAGCTTCTGCTGGATATCACGGTACTTGATATAGTCGAGCGTATTGATCTTCACCGTTTCCCTGAAGATCTCTTCATAGTCCTCTCCAAGCGCCGGCACCGGATAGGCAATGATCGTAAAGCTCCGCTCCTCCCCCGGGATAAACTGGTTGGTCAATTTCCCGGCTTTTGACTGATATTCCACCTTCAGCGCATTCTGTTCATCCGTAAAGACCGGAACGCCGGGCTTACTCTTCGGGAGGAAATTTTCTTCTCCGAAGATCTCGACGCAGGCCGGCCCGCCCACGAGTTTTCCTTCCTTTTCATACTTCCGGAACGCCTTTTCCAGTTCCTTTACCCGCAGTTCCATAAAATCGCGGTCGAGATAAAGTGCCTGATCGTTTCGATGGTCAAACGCGTACTGACGGCTCAGATCCAGGCTGAACACGCCGCGCGGCTCCGTTCCGAGCCCCCACATGGAGTTTAACGCCTGCCGATGAAATACCGGCCGCAGGCCCAGTTTTTCGAAATTCAAAAGCGCCTTTCCGATCATTCTCTCAAAGCCGATCATGAATTCCACCTGCACCGTCTTCTTGATGGAAAGGTCCTTTCCCGTGTTTTCAAAGCCCAGACGATACCCTTCCGTAAAGACATCCGCCATTCTCTGGATCTCTTCTTCGGAAAGCGTCTGCAGAAACTGCGCTGTTTTCCTTTCATTCTCGCCGATCGGGTTCCCGTAACGATAAAGATACGAGGTTCCGCCGGCCTGCGCCTCATTGATCAGGTCTAAGAAGAATGTCATTTCCGGATCCGTGATCCCGCGGACATAGCGTTCACAGGACGCCCCGCAGGTATCAAAGAAATACTTACGGATCTCATCAAGTGCTTTCTCCGCGTCTCTTCCTTCTTCCCCGTAAATCTCCCGGACCTTGATGAACAGCTCCTTCAAGCGAGAAAACGGCTCCCTTTCTCCCTCGTAAGCATAGGCGATCATGATATTGAGTTCCGAACGCAAAAAGCAAAGCGTCCGGGCCCAGTTTTCAGGGAAAATGTTATGCATCACCTCCGGGTTTAAATAAGACTCCTCATACCACGGCTCCGATGCGTCTTTCCACAGGACGTCAAGCCTTTGTTTCAGCTCTCCCCCGGAAAGCGAAGCAAGTTCATCTTTTTCCTTCAGTTCCAGGATCTCTTCCGCTTTCCCGATCCATTTTAATGTTTCTTCGAAGAATACTGTTTCGTCTGTGCTCATCACCTGACAAATCCTCCTGTCATCCGCCAAAAAAGAACCCGATCACATAGATCGCGATCCAGCCCAAAGCTCCTACCAAAGAAACGATCAGCCCCGCCCTCGGCATTATCGGGAACATGTCGTCATCCCGGACCGCCATGATCGCCATTATGATCCCGAGCACCGACAAGGCCAGCGCGCAGATCCCGAAGATCCCGATCCACGCCGTAAGCTGCCCATCCGCCCGGGAGGATAAGACCAATCCCAGAATAATCCCTGCGATCCCCGTCAAACCGAAGCATAGGGCGACGGCGCCGAGCTTTGAATGTTTTCTTCCCGTAAATTTATACTTTCTTCTTTTCGGCATTTTTCTTCACGATATTATCTGTTAACACCAGCAGAAGAAAGCCCAGAAGCCCTCCTGCCGTGTTCAAAATGACATCATCCACATCACAGGCCCCGATCCGAAAGATCAGCTGGATCCCCTCCACGCAGACGCTGAACAGCGCCGTCAAAAGTATTACGATCCACCATTTGCGGAGCTTCGAAAACAGCGCCGGCACTAAAAACCCGTATGGCACGAACGCCAGGATATTCCCACCGATGTTGATCAGTTTCAGGCGGATATCCATAGATGAAAACAGGTATCTGCGGATCTCGCGAAACGGAATAAGGTTATAATGATAAGTTGCATAGGCTTCCGTCCGTCCATAGGCATCCGAAAAAAACAGGAGATAGACCAACGCCACAAGATAGATGCCAAAGACCAGAAAAGCGATCGGTCTCTGCGCCTTTTTCATTTTTTCGCCCCATACCGCTCATAGTAATCGGAAATGGCCTGTTCCATTCCTGCATCCAAAAGCCCCTGCTCTTTCAGGCACGCAACAACCTCTGTCATCGTTACGATGGCGCCGGTCGGAAACCCGTGTGTCTCGCTGACTTCCTGCAGAGCGCTCTTATTTTCCTGCGTCCCCACTTCTTCGCGGTCTAAAGACACCATGAGCCCGACGATCGTTACATCGCCCTGCGCGCGCACGATCGGCACGGTTTCTTCCATGGATTTACCCGACGTGGTCACATCCTCGATCATGACCACCCGGTCACCGTCAGCAAGCTTCTTTCCGAGAAGGATCCCCGCGTCTCCGTGGTCCTTTTCTTCCTTCCGGTTCGAGCACCAGGAGATCTCCTTTTGGTACAGATCATAATATGCGATGGACGCCGCTGCTGCGAGCGGGATCCCTTTATACGCCGGTCCGAAGAGGCAGTCGAAGTCATCTCCGTACGCCTCATGAATGGCTTTTGCGTAGAACTCACCGAGCTTTTTCAGCTGAACCCCCGTGTGATATGCTCCCGCATTCATAAAAAACGGAGATTTCCTACCGCTTTTCAGCGTAAAATCCCCGAATTTCAAGACCTTAGATTCTATCATAAAACGGATAAAATCCTCTTTATATCCCTGCATGACACTACCTCTCTTCTGTCATAATACATACTAAACTATAGCACAAGGGCACTCTCTATTCAACCGCCCCGATCAGTGTTTTTATGTCCTCGATCTTCTCTTCCTGCATAAACTCCCCGATGCCGCGAAGGATATGAAGGATCGCAAGGGGATCATGAAAATTCGCGGTTCCGACCGCTACTGCCGATGCGCCGGCCAGGATCAGCTCGAGCGCGTCCTCCGCCGTCCGCACACCTCCCATGCCAAGGATCGGGATTTTGACTGCTTTCGCCGCCTCATAGACCATCCTCACCGCGACCGGATGAATGGCGGGACCGGACAGGCCCCCGGTCTTATTCGCCAGGAAAAAGGTCTTTCTGTGCACATCGATCTTCATGCCGGTGATCGTATTAATGAGGGAGATCCCATCCGCGCCGCCGCTTTCCGCCGCCCGCGCGATCTCCGCAATACTGGTCACATTGGGAGAAAGCTTCATGATCACGGGCTTTTTCGCCACGGCTTTGATCTGCTTCGTGATCTCTTCCACGCCCTTCGGATCCAAGCCGAAAGCGATCCCGCCTTCTTTCACGTTCGGGCAGGAGATATTGACCTCAAAAAGCGCCACCGGGGTCTCATTCAGTTCCTCCGCCACACGGATATAATCCGACACGGAATGCCCGCACAGGTTTGCGATGACCGGCGTATCAAACTGCGCCAGAAACGGCAGATCCCGCTCCTTAAATACCTTTACGCCGGGGTTCTGCAGCCCGATCGCATTCAGCATGCCGCTCGGCGTTTCCGCAACGCGGGGAAGGTCGTTTCCCTGCCACGGCTCGATTGCCACGCCCTTCGTGGTCACTGCGCCAAGAGCCGAAAGATCAAAAAAATCGGCGTATTCCATCCCGGAGCCAAAGGTTCCGGAAGCGGTTGTCAACGGGTTTTTCATACGGATCCCGCAAAGATTTGTAGAAAGGTCTATTCCCATGAAAGCTCCTTACTGTTGAACACAGGGCCTTCCTTGCAGACCCGTTTTCGCCCTTCTTTTCCTTTGATGCTGCAGCCGAGGCAGGCCCCCACGCCGCAGGCCATCCGTTCCTCAAGAGAAAGAAAGCATTCCTTCCCCTGTTCCTTCGCGTATCGCGCGACCGCCTTCAGCATCGGCATCGGCCCGCAGGCAAAGATCGTCTGATACGGTTTATTCACATCCCCTGCTGCATCCAAAACATTTCCCCTGACGCCGTATGACCCGTCCTCTGTCGCCACTCTGGCATCCACCACCGAACTAAACGCCGGGAGCAGGAACAGGTTCTCATCCCTGTATCCGAGGATCGCGGTATCACCGGCGTTCTTTCTGCTTTCTGCAAGAAACAAAAGCGGCGGGATCCCGATCCCGCCTCCCAGCAGAAGCGCTCCGCCTTCCGTATTTGGATAGCCGTTTCCGAGCGGTCCCACGAGCCGCAGCACATCTCCGCTCACAAGGCTGGCAAATTCAAAGGTTCCGGCGCCGGCCACGCGAAATACAAAGCGCACTTTCCCCTCTTTCGCACTTGCGATACTGATCGGGCGCGGCAAAAGGCGGCTTAAGTCTCTGCAATAAAACGACACAAACTGCCCCGGCAGTGCTTTTTCAGCGATCTTTGGCGCCTCCACGAAGAGGTCGATGATGCCGGGCGCGATCTCCTTGCGTGAAACCACCACGCCCATTTCTTCGACAGGAGCCTTGGGGTTTTCATGTAAAGCGCTCACGAAAGAGCCTCCTTCAGATCTTCCTTCATCGCCAGCACGGCCGCTCTGGCCGCGTCCGCGAAACCGTCTTCTCCGTAGGAAGCGTATGCTTCCTGTTTATACGCGGCAATGATCCCGCGTGAGGAATTCACGATCACGCCGAGGCCATCTTTGTCAAAGTATTCTTTCAGGTCTTTCCCTTTGCCTCCCTGAGCGCCGTATCCCGGGATCAGAAACACCGTATTCGGCAGGCACTCGCGGATCCTCTTCCCCTCTTCCGGGTAAGTCGCTCCGACCACGGCGCCCACGTTGCTGTAGGGCTCTCCTTCTCCCCACTCTTTTACTTTATCCGCCACATACATGTAAAGGGGGCGCCCGTCGATCTCACGGTCCTGGAACTCCCCGCTCGAAGGGTTCGATGTCTTGACCAGCACAAAGATCCCCTTCTTCTCTTCCTTCGCGATCTTGACAAAAGGAAGCACGCCGTCGCTCCCGAGATAGGGATTCACGGTAACGATATCTTCGTCAAACGCGGAAAACGCGGCGTTCCCGATCATGATCTTTCCGAGATGCGCTCTCGCGTATGCTTCGGAAGTACTGCCGATATCGCCCCTTTTGATATCTCCGATCACGATCAGCCCCTTTTCCTTTGCATAGACAATGGTATTCTGAAATGCAAGGAGTCCGGGGATACCGAACTGTTCATACATCGCGATCTGCGGCTTCACGGCAGGCACAAGGTCCGCCACGGCGTCGATCAGCGCCCTGTTAAACTCCGAAACCGCTTCTGCCGCGGCGTCCGGGGTTTCCCCGTATTCGGCGATCGCATTATTCATGATCTTGGAGGGAATGAAGCTTAAGTTCGGGTCCAGTCCGACCACGATCGGCGCCTCTTTCTTTTTTACTTCCTCCATCAAACGGTTCATCATAAGTTTTTCCCTCTCTGATAAACGATCTGTCCGTTACAGATCGTGCAGGCCACGTCACCGCGCACCTCGCGGCCGTGGAACGGCGTGTTGTGGCTCTTGCTCCGAAGCAGCTCCTTATTGATCTTATAAGTTGTCTTCGGATCAAATACGCAGATATCGGCAGGCGCGCCTTCCTTCAGAACGCCGCACTTCAAGCCCAACACCTTCGCCGGGTTCGTACTCATCTTTTCCGCCATCTGCAGAGGCGTCAGAACCCCTGCCAGCACCAGTTCCGTATAGGTAAGCGCCGCCGCGGTCTCGCTCCCGACCACACCAAAGGGGGCTTTCTTAAACGATTCGTTCTTGTCATCAAAGGAATGCGGCGCATGATCGGTCGCAATGCAGTCGATCGTTCCGTTCTTAAGCCCTTCCCGCAGAGCCTCCCTGTCTTTTTCCGTCCGGAGCGGCGGATTCATCTTGAAGCTCGTATTCGACGGATCCACATCGCTGCTCGTCAGCGTAAAGTGATGCGGCGTCACCTCTGCCGTCACCTTCACGCCCCATTTCTTTGCGGTCTGCACCAGCCACACCGAATCCTTTGTCGAAACATGGCATAAATGAAGCTTTGCCTTTGTATCGCGCGCCAGCAGGAGGTCGCGGATCGTGATCACATCCTCCGTGGAATTCGTGATCCCCGGCAGCCCCAGCTTTTTCGCATTCTCATCATCATTCATCACCCCGTTCGCACGCAGGTTCATGTCCTCACAGTGCGCCATGACGGGGATCCCGAGCCTATTTGCTTCCCGCAGTGCGTCACGGTACAGCGCCGCGTTCATCACGCTCATCCCATCCTCGCTGATGCAGACGGCGCCGGCCTTTACCATGCCCTCGATATCCGCAAGCTTCGTTCCTTTCATTCCCTTTGTCACGGTGCCCGCCGTCAGCACATGGATCTTGCATTCCTCCGCTTTATGGATCACGTAATTGACCACATCCTCATTGTCCACAGGAGGAATGGTGTTCGGCATCGCGAGGATCGTGGTATAGCCGCCCCGCAGCGCCGCATAGGCTCCGGTCAGAATGTCTTCTTTATACTCCTGCCCCGGGTCCCGCAAATGCTCATGCAGATCAACAAAGCCCGGCATGACAAAGCAGCCGGATGCATCCACCGTTTCCGCTTTTTCCGCCTTCAGCTTTTTATCGATCTTTTCGATCACGCCTTCATCGCCGATAAGCACATCCATGATCTCATCGGTATTGCTCGCCGGATCCAGCACCCGGCCTCCTTTGATCAAAATCGCCATCTTTTCTCCTTTATACGTGACTTTACACTCTGGTATCCAGAAATACTCCTTCTCTTGTCAGCACCTCGTCCGGCTCATAGAACTGCAGATATTCTTCCAACGCCAGCTCCGCGTCTTCAAACCGTTCCAGATACTCCAGGCACAGGATCCGGTTTCTTAAGATCTCCTGCGGATCGATGCCGGAGCTTTCCGAGTATTCCAGCGCCTGGTCAAAATATGCCAGCGCCTGTTCATAGTCTTCATTTTCCATGGAGTAGCACCCGAGAACATTCAGCGCTCCGGCGTCCTCCTCATGCAGCGCAAGGTACTCCGAATAATAGTTTTTTGCCGTCGCCTGATCCCCCTCCAGGGAATACAGTTCGCCCAGGTACAAAAGCGCTTCGTCGTCATTCTTCTCCGCGCCGTTCAAGAGTTCATCCCTCGCCCCCTCATAATTCCCAAGGAGCATGAAAGCGCGTCCCCTTAAGGTATGGTCGGAAGCTTTGGAACCGGAGATCTCGGTCGCGCCCTGCAGAAACTCTTTTCCCTCTTCTTCCTTCCCGGCTTCCCTTAAATTGTCATAGACGGCAATATAAAGCTCTATGTTCTTCGGATCGCGGCGGATCGCTTCACGGAAATCCTCCATGGCCTCTTCATCCTTGCCCATGGAAAGCTTTACCGAGCCCCTCAAAAAATAGGCCTCATTCAAAGAACTGTCCAGATCCAGCAGCGCGTCATACACCGCCAGTGCTTTCTTCTTTTTCCCGTCCCTGAAAAGCGCTCTCGCCTTATAAAAGCAGATATCCGCTTCATCCATGGTCACAACGCCGTTTGCCTGCGCCAGCGCCTTATCAAAGGCGTCCACCGCTTCCTTGTAATCCCCGGCTTCGTACGCATGGATCCCGATCGTCTTATACGCTTCTTTATTTTCCTGCGACGTGTCCGTGCAGCCCGAAAGCAGCGCTGTGCCAAGGATCAGTATCGCCGCGGCACAGCCGCTTCTTAATCCTCTCATTCCGTCTCTGCCGCCTCCGTCTCTCCCGGTTTGATCCCGAGGCTCTCCAGATACCGGGTCGCTTCTCTTGACATTTCCGTATCCGGGAACGCCGCGATCAGTTTCTGGGCATAAAGCGCCCCGTTTCCGTCATCCTTATCCTTCCGGTATGCCATCATCAGATAGTATAAGGCATCCCCTTCACGATAGGTTTCATCCGAATTGACCACCTTCAGAAGATACTCGATCGCTTCGGAAAGCCTTCCGGACTGGTAAGCGGAATATCCCACATCATACGCTTCTCCGAGCACGTCGCCCAATACCCTGTTGTTCACGGTATCATAGGCGTTCTTTCCTGTCGCGTCCAGATAATCCGTATTCACATTGGCAAGCGCGTTTCCGGCGCCCTCAATATCTCCGTTCACATAGGCGATATAAGCGCCCAGAAGCTGCTCATACGTCGTCAGCACGATCCCGGCGTCATCGGAGATCTTCTTCGACGCCTCGACCTGGCCCTCCAGCTCTCCGATCTCGTTCTGGAGTGAAAGGATCATCTGCTCCTTCTCGGAGATCGCATCATTCACTTCGGAAAGCGACGCATTGGCTGCACTCTTTTCCGCCTGCCTGATCCCAGGCACGACGAGGAACCATGTGATCAACACGCCAAGACCGATCCCCAGCGCAAGATTTATGATCACGGATGCCGCTGAGGAAAAGTCCTTTTTCGGGCGGGGCTGGATAATGGTCTCATTTCCGCTGCGGTAATAGACATTATCCTCTTTTTTCCCTTTCCTGAATCTCCTTCCGTCTTCCTTCGGAAGGTGGTTATTGCATTCCTTCAGATAGCGGAGTGTCGTCGTGTTGTTATTATCTATCTTCTCCGCCTCCCGCAGCGTCTTGCGGGCCAGATCGTATCTGCCCTCTTTCATATGCAGCAGCGCAAGAAGATGATGCGCCCTGATCATCTTCGGGTTCATGAGAACCACCTTCTTGAGCTGGATCACCGCCAGATCCTCGCCGTCCTGCCGGCAATAGGAAAGCGCCAGATTATACTTCTTGGTCGTCTGGTTGATATTTTCGAAGCTGTTCTTATTGGCCTGGATTTTGTTCAGAAAATCATCCGCACGGTTTGAAAGCGGCTGCAGGCTCTTGCTGATGACCCACGCCGTGATCGCGTCCACGTGCTCGCCCATTTCGAAATAGACCAGACCGAGAAGGTTCCTGGCGTCCGTATTCAGTTTATATAGCTTTAAACTGGCCTTCAGCGCCTCCACCGCGCCGGAAAGATCCCTTACCGCTGCGCGCTTCAGACCCTCATTATACAGGAGATTGCTGGTGGCTATGATCCTCTTCACCAGCTTTACGTCCTCCCCGCAGCCGGGGCACTTATCTCCTCCATCCAGGGTCACTTCACAGAATATACATCGCATCTTATGCACCCATTATTACCGAATCACTCTTCGGCTTTCCTGCAGCATGTCCTTGAAGATATCCGTCATGTCTGTCAGATCCTGGCTATATATGTTTTCCACAGCCTCATCCACCTCGAGGCTGGGCTCAAACTGCTTTAATTCTTCATCAAAATCGATCATTTCAGTCTCCTTTCAACAAAAAATCACCGACAAAATATTATATCAAACCCTATACGGTTTTTCAATCTTAAGTCAAAGGCTGCTGTAATACGCTTCCAGCCGCGGTTTTGCGTTGACATAGGCGTTTTTCAGGCCCGGATCGAACTGCGTGCCCATGCCCTCCATGATGATGGTATCCGCCTTTTCAAAGCTGAACGCCTCTTTATAGACGCGCTTGCTGACCAGGGCGTCATACACATCCGCGATCGCCATGATCCTGGCCTCGAGCGGGATCTCTTCTCCCGC
>JAEESA010000402.1 GCA_016286115.1 Lachnospiraceae bacterium | reverse complement strand
ACCGAGAGCGATCGATGTGGTGACTTTGGCCATGGCTGCATTGTCATCGATATAGTAGCCGATGGCGTTTATCATGGAGTTGCAGAAGCCGAGATATCCGACTATATCTCCCATATCGCCGAGGAAGCCGTTGTAATACTCCTCGTCATCCAGACCGACGGCCTGCATGATACTGAGAAGATCTCCGGTCCCCGAGATCTGATTATCATATTTCTCAAAGGCCGGGCCGTAGATATCCTTCAGGATCCTTTTTGCTGCCTTGAGTGTGCTTTCGGAATACTGCGTTCTGGTTTCATCCAGATTCTCTTCGATGCCCCTTACGCTCTCCTCGGCTGTCAGCTCCACCACATCCGCGCCGTAGACCTTTTCGATATAGGCCTTCGTCGTATTCGGATCCTCGATCCAGACGCAGCTTCCGTTCGGAAGGATACCGGACCAGTAGGTCGAAAAATGGGTGGTCGTGATGGTCAGCTTTCCGTTCGCGTATGTGGCATAGACCGGTTCGTTCTGCCCGGTTTTCTCGTTGTAATATCCGGCTACGGGAGTGCAGCCTGATGGAAGGGTAAAGGGAACCGTGATCTCCGCCACATCCCCTTCCGAGAACGACGCCCCGGAAAGGTCAAAATCATAGGCTGTCAGACCTTCCACGCCCTCTGGCGCAGGAACACCAGTCACGGAGGATACCTTAACAACCGGCTCCTGTCCTTCCTCGATCAGTCCCGGCATCAGATCCACCACGATCTCCCCGGAGGGGCTGGTGATCGAAGCCGTGGTCTCATCCGCGGTCAGGCTTTCCGTCCCGATCTCGGTTTTTGTGAGCTCGGGAAGTACTACCTTGACCTTACATTTTGCCTTTTTCTTTTTAAACTTCGCGACGATCTTTGCGGTTCCCGGTGAAAGAGCCGTTACCAGGCCGTTCTGATCCACCCCGGCTACCGCCGGATTCTTCGAAGACCATTTTATCTTTTTGGCCTTCGCTCCCTTCGCGGTCAGGGAGAAGGTGTCTCCGACCGTAAGAGTGGTCTTTTTCGGGTTAATCTTCAGTTTCTTCCCTGTGGCGACCATTTCGTGCAGCCCCGAATTTCTTTCGAGAGCCGTTTCACAGGAAGAGACTTCTGTCTCCGCCGCTTTCAGCTTCTCTGCCGGTATGGCTTCCAGGGCCATCACAAGTGCAAGCGTAAAAGCCAGCAGGGTTCTGAATACGTTTCTTTTCATCATTTTTTCCTCCGTTTCCGCTGTTATTGGAGCATTAGGACGGCGATTTGCAGCGGTTTCTCATCCGTCCGCTCTGTCTGGATCCGTATAATACTAATCTACCACAGACGGGGCTTTCTTTCCACATTGGCACAAAATCCTTCATTGAAATATTTTGTGCCAAATGTAGACCATCCGATTCGGGAATGGTAAAATGAAAATCAAAAAACAGATATCAAAGGAGGAGAAGCATGAAAAACCGGAAGAACATAAAAAGGATTTCGGCATTCGTACTGACTGCGGCGTTGGCATGGACAAGCGTGCCGGCGGTGTCGCTTCAGGCGGAATGCGGATCGGGAGAGCAGACAGAAGCCCCGGCAAGGACAGAGATGAGCCAGAAGGAGGAGAACGCTTATCAAAAGATCATCGCCATGAAGGAGAAATACCCGGAAGGCTCGAAATGGGGAAACAACAAGGAATACAAGGGCTGGACGGCCTGCCAGGCATTTGCTTTTATGATGAGCGATATCGGTTACGGGGAAAACGCTCCCTATTATGCACATTATGATTTCGGTGTATTGAAAACGGGGGATGTGATCATTCAGACTCCCTACACTACGACCTCGGACGGAGCATCCACGACCGATATCCACGCGATGGTCGTCCTGATCGCCGACTATGACAGTGACCGGCTGGTTGTTGCCGAGGGAAACTACGGCGGAAAGGTACATTGGGACGCGGAACTGACGATCTCCGAGTTCGCGCTGGGCTGCGGAACGTCCGTGGTGTCCCGGTTCAAGTATAAGGCGAACCACCCGGTCAGTCTGGAAAAGCCCGGGAAGCAGAAGAAGGTAAAATATAAATCCCAGGACGGCTACGGCTACTTTTATGCGGCCGAGCTCGAATGCTCCGGGTACCAGTTTACGCTTTCGGATTCAAAGAACTTCCCTTACCCCAGCACACGTACT
>JAEESA010000401.1 GCA_016286115.1 Lachnospiraceae bacterium | reverse complement strand
AGCTATATCAAATACATGAATAAGGAAAGCTGATACAGGATATTTATTGTTACTATTCACGGCCGAATCGCGCACTTGCTGCGCGATTACGGGCCACATCTGCGCCGATTCCAAAGGAATCGTGCGCTTCGGAACAAACTTTAGTTTGTTCCGATTCAGTCAGCTTTGCTGACTGAATAATTACCGCAATTAATGGCTTGAGATGGGTTTTGCCCATCGCAGCGGTTCCCATCTTTGATGGGCCGCGCAGAATTTGCCTGCAAATTCTGCATAAAAGGATCGCTTAGCGATCCTTCCTTAGCGAAGGCGATTTTTAATGGCAAAACCCGTTACTATCACAGCCCAAAAGGCTGTGAATAGTAACCACTCGGGTTTTCCGTTCTCAGGTGAAGCTTTCCTCCATCCTTTCGTATATTTCCTTAAGTCTCGTATCGCTCAGATCCGTCTCGTTCAATATGGTATATCTGTCGGAACGGGTGGCGGCGGCTTCCTGCCAGGCCTGTACAAAGATGTCCTCTGTCACTCCGTTTGCGGAGGGCTTTACCGGAATGCCGAAGCGTTTTATGATCGCTTCTATCTTTTGGGTATTTCTTCCCTGAAAGATACAGGCGGGATAGCTTCCCATTGCCGTGGCGATGCCGTGAGGAACGCTTACCATATCCGAATGGTTCTCCTCCAGGGCGTGGCAGAACAGATGCTCCGAACCGCTGCTGGGTCTTGAACAGCCCGCGATCTCCATGGCCAGCCCGCCCATGACAAGGGCATTTGTCAGCATGTGTATGAAATCGGGATTCTTCAGCTCGCCTCTCTCGCAATGGTGAATGCTGTCAAATGCCATATACGACAGCATACAGGCAAAATCATCCACGTTCTCACCGGTTTTTCTTCCCGCAAGCTTCCAGTCGTAAAGAGCCGTATACTTTGAGACCGTATCTCCTATCCCTGCAAGCAGCTGGCGCTCGGGCGCTCCCTTTATAATGTTCACGTCCACGATGATCGCATCGGGTATGGTACACTTGAAGCTCTTTCTTGCTTTCCCTCCGTTCCGAGGACTGCCACCGGGGATGCCAGGGAATCGTTGGAAAGGGTCGTCGGCAGCGATATCAGCCTTGTCTTTGATACATAAGCGGCAAACTTTGCCAGATCAAGAGCAGCCCCGCCGCCAAAGCCTATTACAAGCCTGATCTCATTCATTGTAATATGTTTCGCAAGCATAACCGCCGAATCATAATCCACCTTATTTATCAGATAGAGCTCGCTTTTGGGAAAATCGCGCTGTATCTCGTCAAGGATCTCCTGGTACAGCCCTTTTAAATTTTCCTCGGTAACAATAATGGTTTTCGAGCTTTTGAGCGAAGGAAACACATCCTTCATGCATCCCGGGATATCCTCAAAGATCCCCTCCTCAACAATAAGATGATATGGCAGTCTGAATCTGTTCATAATATTCTCCTTGTGAAATGAATTAATACTTACGGGCGACTCATATGATGTCAGGGTCAGGCAGTCCTGCCTTTTCCTTTTCCATGTAATAGGACAGATCGGCGATCATATCAAGAAAATCCTTCCGCTCACGGTCAATATAGCTGCCCTTCTGTTTATAAAGCCTGTTGATATACGCCTTTATGCCGGAGCGTTTTGCCGTTATGTACTTCTTGTTCTTCTTATCATAGGCAGCTCTTTCTTCACGGGTATTCCGGGGCATGGCATCAAGTTTTTCCTTTGCCTGAAGGGCCGCCTTCATTTCCTCCGGCGGGAAATAAGACTCGGCATCAAGCTCCTCCTTTGTCTTAAACCTGCCGGCAACGGACTGCTCCTTTACCTCTGATTTCTTTAAAACGGCATCTTGTTTTTTCTCTTTAATTTCTTCCCCTGTGTTCAGCTCCCCTTTGCTCTGAAACCACGTCTTTACGGAATCCCTTACCACATCGTGACGGCTGTCCTGAAGATGAGCACCCTTAAGAAGAGGCTTTGCGATGGCGTCATACTCCTCAAGGCTCTTTATCCTTATAAGGTTATTCTGATCGTCACAGATATATACCCCTTCATCGAGCTCCGAAAGCCCCGACGAACGGAAGGCCTCTACCTTTCCGTCCTTTTCCGCCAGATATGTGATACGGGTAATATCCCACTCCTGACTATTGTCGGTCTGGTTTAAGTTAACCGAATGAT
>JAEESA010000400.1 GCA_016286115.1 Lachnospiraceae bacterium | reverse complement strand
CGGCGATGGCCGTTGCCGGAGCGGTGATGTATGTCAGCGGCTTAAAGAAGATGCGGCTGGAGAACCAGATCCTGAAACAGCAGGTGGAAGAGCTGATCATGATCGATCCGCTGACGGGATTCTATAATCTGCGCAGTATGTATATGGACATTCAGACGCAGATTTCTTACGCAGAGAGAAACGGCAAAGCGATCTCTCTGATGATCATCAAACTCCGTTATCTGAAAGAATTAAAGAGTGTGCTTAAGAAGGCGCAGTACGATGAAGTGCGTGTGCGTCTGGCAAAGATCGTTGTCGATACGGTGCGTCTTGAGGACAGAGTCTATGTCATAGATGAGGAAGGCTCTCTCGGCGTGCTCTTAACCTGCGACAGAAACGGCGCCAAACTGGTAGAAGGAAGACTTCGGAAAAAACTGGATGATCCGGCTGCATTTGACGGGATCGCGCAGACATCGATCCGCGTCGAAGTCAAGATCGGAAGCCTTCAGTATAAAAAGGAAGAATTTGAAAGAGATGCAATTCTCTTTAAAGAACGCGTAGAGGAAGAGGTGGAATACGACTTATGCGATATTTCGTAACGGGAGGAGCCGGCTTTATCGGTTCCAACATGGTGGACAGACTGCTTTCGGAACCTGAAAACGAGGTCGTTGCGTACGACAATTTTTCGACGGGACGACGGGAATTTTTGGAAGAAGCGCTGAAGAATCCGCGCTTTACGCTTGCCGAGGGCGACACGCTTGACGAGGAAGCCATGACAAAGGCCATGGCCGGCTGTGATTTCGTCTTCCATTTTGCGGCCACTGCGGATGTCAGGATGGGCACCGAGCATCCTTCCAAGGATCTGAATCAGAACACCATCGCGACATTTCATGTATTGGAAGCCATGCGCGCCAACGGGATCAAACGGATCGGATTTTCTTCCACCGGTTCGGTTTACGGCGAGGCCGAAGTGATCCCGACACCGGAAGATGCACCGTTTCCGGTCCAGACCTCTCTTTACGGAGCGTCGAAGCTGGCCTGTGAAGGACTTCTTGCGGCTTATGCGGAAGGCTTTGACTATCAGGTCTATATCTTCCGTTTTGTTTCCATTCTCGGCGAGAGATATACACACGGGCATGTGTTTGATTTTGTAAAAAAACTGCAGGCGGATCCGACGAAGCTGCACATTCTGGGGAACGGAAAGCAGCGGAAATCCTACCTGTATGTGAAGGACTGCATGGAAGCGATCCTGACCGTTATACGCAACGCCAAAGAGAAAGTCAACATCTTCAATCTCGGAACGGACGAGTACTGCGAAGTAAATGACTCGGTTGGCTGGATCTGTAAAAAGCTTGGCGTCACACCGGAATTTACCTATGCCGGCGGAGAACGCGGCTGGATCGGAGACAATCCGTTTATCTATCTGGACACGAAAAAAGTCAGGTCTCTGGGCTGGAAGCCGAAGGCGACCATCGAAGAAGGGGTTGTGAAGACGGTGGAATATCTGCTCGCCAATCCCTGGGTATTTTCGGCAAGAGAGTAGGGGAAACCGTTTACAATGAAAAATCTGGAGGATGTACAGGTCGTCGTTCTGATGGGCGGCCTGGGTACCCGGTTAAAAGAACATACAAAGCAATGTCCGAAGTCCCTTGTGCAGGTTTTGTCCAAACCGTTTTTTGATTACGAGCTGGGCCTGCTGAAACAACGGGGCTTTCGTCGTTTTCTCTTTCTGATCGGCTATCATGCGGATATGATCGAGGAATACTATGGCGACGGATCGGACAGGGGCATTTCCATAGAATACTGCATGGACGGTGAAAAACTGCTTGGAACCGGCGGCGCAGTCAGGCATGCCCTGAAATATCTCGACGAAGACTTTCTGCTGCTCTACGGCGACTCCTTTATGGATATCGATTACGAGGAAACCGTATACCGCTATTTTAAGGGAAAAGAAACGGGGCAGCGCGCCTTGATGACGGTGCTTAAAAACAATGACCGCTTTGACAAGAGCAACGTGATCATGCAGGGGGATAAGATCGTGCTTTATGACAAGCATCATACGCTGCCCGAGATGAACTACATCGATTACGGGGTCTGCATGTACGAGCGTTCTCTGTTTGAAGCCTACGAAGAAGACAGCGCGTTTGACATCGCCGAGATCCAGACGAAACTCAGCAAAGAAGGAAAACTGGCTGCGCAT
>JAEESA010000399.1 GCA_016286115.1 Lachnospiraceae bacterium | reverse complement strand
TTCTATTTTTATTATTTTAGCAGTTTCCCGACCCCTTCCACGACCTCGGCCAACGCGTTCCCGGTCCGGCTCTCATTCGCAAGCTCCTTGACGAGCGGCACACGGTCCGTGATGATATTATCCACGTCGTGATCGATCATTCTTATGATATTATCTTCATTATTTACGGTCCACACCCAGACCTGCATTCCTTCATTATGGATCGCGCTGACCATCGATTCCGTGACAAAGGTCGGCTCGATCGCGATAATGTCCACCTGCTCGATCTCTTCCATCTGCCCGGCCGCGACATCCGTGATATAACCGGTTGTGATCATCGGATCCAGCTCCTTGACCTTTTTCAGCGAATTATGGTTGAAGGAGCTGACCACGCAGTTCGGCTGGAACAAATACTTTTCGATCGAAGCCACCACCTCTTCCTCCAGGTTCGTTTCATGCCCCGTCGGCTTGATCTCGATATTGAGGCGGATCCCTGTTTCGATCGCGAATTCGATCGCCTCATCCAGCGTGGGCATCGGTTCGCCGTCCACGTCCAAGCTCTTTGCCTCTTCTAAGGTCATATCCCAGACGTTTCTATTGACGCCGGTGACCCGTTTCACATTTTTATCATGACAGATGATGAGGTTTCCGTCTTTCAGCTGCTGCACGTCCAGTTCGATCCAGTCGGCGCCGTCTTCATACGCCCCGCGAAACGAAGCGATCGTATTCTCCGGATACCCTTCCGAGTTCCCCCTGTGTGCCGTCACCTGCACCGTATGTACATTCTCGATCAGAAGATCATATTTTCCTCTTGTCACTCCGTAGAGAAAAATCGACCCGACCCCGACAGCGGCAAAAAATGCGATCAGCACCAGCGCCCTGAAACGCCGCGCCGGTTTCTTTGGGATCTCCTTTGCCTCGGGATGCTTTATCTCCTCTCCGAGACTCTCCTTACGGCTATAATACAGCACGGAGATCACGGAGTAAATAAACGGAAACGCCATTGCCAAAAAAAGAATAATGAAGACGCTGAGAAACACGAGGATCACGGAATACAAAATCGACCCCGCCACAGGGTGCGCGCTCGGTATATTCCCGATCAGCGTGATGATCGCAACGCCGCCAAGGGAAACCAGCCAATAAAGAAACGACAGCACCAGCTCCAGGATCACCAGCACGAGCAGGAACTTGAGTCGATACCCCTTTACCAGGCGGATGCTCACCACCTTCGAATCATGGAAATTCGTTCCTTCCAGCGTAAAGCTGTGAAAAAGGAACAGCCACCGCAAAAGAAAGAACACGATGACCGCCATCCCGCCGTACAGAAGGAGCATGAAATACCAGTGGTCGTTCACGCGTTCCGCGATATATTCCGGCCGCACAATGGAATTGACCAAACCGGTCGAGAGGCCGAGATGTATGAACGGCACCATGAAAAGCACATAGCCCACAAGGGCGAGATATCTCGGATGAAAGATCTTTTTCGAATTCGCGATGGAAAAACGCACAGCCGCCAGAATGGACACGCCCTTCTTCTGATACGCCCGGTCCAGGATATAGATCACCGTGGAAATATCGATCATGGAAAACCAGGTCATCAAAAATAAAAGGACCAGCGCCAAAAGGATCGTGACCGGGTGCAAAAGAAACGCCCAGAGATTTGCTTTTGTGATATACCGAAATCCCGTGACCCAGATGATGCCGTTAACAGAAAGGCGCACAAGCGGAACGGCCACGCTGTAGCAGATGACCTTGTAGATGAGCTCGAGCAGAAACAGCTCCTTCCAGTGACAGGTAAGGAGCGACCAGACCTTCTTTATATTCTGCATTACCGCTCCCTTGCTTCGATCACGACAAACGGCTTTCCGTCCTCTCCCTTCAGGTTCAGGACCGTCCGTTCTTCCCCGCTGTACACCGCCGGAATGATCCGGTCCGAAAGCACCGCCGCCTTCACATACTCGATCCTGATCTCCTTCAGCCTCTCCACAGGCGGAAGGTAATCCAGCGCAAAAGCCGCGTACACGGCGTTATTCACGTGATCATTCGTATCGATATCCATCTTTCGGACGACAAAACCTTCCTTTTCTTCAAAGGATTCCGGCAGCGGGATCTTCCTCGACGAAAAATCATAGGGCAGTTTTTCCGCAAAACTGTTCTCATACCCGTTCACAACGATCTCCGGGATGCGCACCGGCCGTTTTCTCGCAAAATCAAAATAAAAC
>JAEESA010000398.1 GCA_016286115.1 Lachnospiraceae bacterium | reverse complement strand
CGCTTCGTGCCAATGAAATCCTTAAGGTTCAGATTCAGGTCAAAGCCATTCAGCTGCCGTGTCACAGTGAGCACATCATCCCAGAATTTTCTCTCTTCGTTTCCCGCCTCGCCCGGAGCGGCCGCGTTTTTAAGCTCATTGATCTCTTCCTCGGACAGATGCAGGATCTCATCCAAAGAAAGCGGACTCTTTTCTAATGCCGGGGATTTCAAGATGTCAAAAAAGGTGTCGCCAAACAGCGCTCCCCCCTGCACGATCACAGCGGCCCGCGCACGGATCTCCTTTAAGTCCTCCTCCTTCAGGCGGAATTGGTACGTGCCCGGCAACGCATCCTCCATAAAGACCCTGTAATCCCCGGCGTATTCCGAAGCCTTCTCGGCAAGGCGGGAGATCCCAACGCATTCCAGAAATCTTTTCCGATCCTTACCCGCTGCATCCGCAATATCCTTGTAGGACTTGTAGGTAAAGAGCGAGAGGTCAAAGGACATGATCTTCAAAAAAGCATCTTCTATGGCATAAATCTTCTCCTGCGCCTCCTTGCCCGCAAGATCTTCCACCGGTTTCGGCTTGTAGTTTTCCTCATAAAACGTTCTGACCCGTTTTTGTTCCTCCTTCGTCGTGTCCTTAGAAAGTCCAAGGTGCTTGCGGGTCTCATAGATCTGTATCGCGGCTGTATTACGGCGTCCATTTCTGGCTCTTTCCTTGTTATATTGGGAAATTTCGTTGTTTATGTCCATCCATGGCCGTTTCAGGTGGTTGGTAAAGAGGGCAGTCTCTTTCTCGTCCTCTGTGATCAGCTGGTTTCCCAAACGAAGTTCACCATTCGCTTCCTTGTTTTGAAAGCACCAGTCAGAAAACTCGACGAGCTTATCCGGATCCTCAACCGAAAACCAATCCTGCAGGGATAAGGATCTCCACCACCTCCCTTTCAGGGTTACCGGATACGCACCGTATCTCGACGCATGACCGGTGCCCAGATTGCTCACAAGCCGGATCTCTTTGATCAGTTCATCCTCCTTTATGGAACCCGACAGTTCTTTTTCGGGATACTCAAGGTTCGCTAATATTCCAAACATTCTGGTCTTATAGGCCATGTTATGCATAAAAAGTTTCGGATCCCAGGTGGCCAGCTCCGTGAGATTCTGCGACTTTATTTCGTCCGTAAGCTTCAGAGTCAGCGCTGCCTTTTCCTCTTCCGTACCAAAATCCATGACGTCAATAAAGGCCTTCAGCTCTTCCCCGGACATGCCCGCAGTATACATGGTCATCATTCTGCCATTAACGGATCTGACCGGCTTCCCCTTACGTTTTCCATAAACCAGGGCGAAGCACATCGCCCGCTGATTGTATCCGTTTGCGATATAGCGGTTCAGATCTACGATATAGTCATTGGTGAACGCATTCTTCTCGTAGTCCCTCTTTCGACTTTGAAGTTCGTCCCTGGATATCTCGCCAAGCCTGAAATCGTCGCCTTCTCTTTCGCAATGAAAGGTACCGTATGCGATTTTGATCTCCTTTCCCCTGTTATTGTATTCACGTTGAAGCATTTTCAAATTGCTTTGCTAATAGGTGTCCATATTCATCCCGGGAACCGGAACGGGATAGCCTCCACCCGGTTCTAATCCCTTCACATCATCCCGGCATTCCTCAAAAAACTCTTCATAGGTTCGCTGACCCAGGTAACGCTTCGGATCTCGAAGGAGCCTGTACTGCATAAGATTCATCATATATTCAGCACTTTTGAACTCCTTGATCTTTGCACGCAGCCTGATCATCTCAGCATCCGCCGGTGCCTGACCCCTCTGCACCGCCACAAACAGCAGATGCTCAAACTCCCTGGTCTCATCAAAGAGCCGGGTGTTTTCTTTGAAATGCTCCGCAATGTCCTTCAGGCTCTTGAAATGAAGATCCTTCACCTCGATCTTATTGAAATAATTAAGCGCCTCCTCAAAGACCTCCGGAGTGAATCTGCTGTCATAGTCCCTGTCCCGGAACCTTTTGTTTCCCTGGATCTCCAGAGCCTCCTCGGAAAACGTCCTGAGCAGCTGGCGCTTTTCCTCGCGCGTCCTTAAGAGCTCGGTCTGCCGCTTTCCTTCTTTTTGGGAGCTTTCCCTGAGGGATTTCTGCAAGCCTTCTTTTCGGACATAGGAGAGAGCCCTCAGCTTCTGAACAAGCGTCAGATAGTTTTTCAGAGTCTTATTTCCTGTCTTGTTTATCAGGATCCTGAT
>JAEESA010000092.1 GCA_016286115.1 Lachnospiraceae bacterium | reverse complement strand
AGGAAGAGGGGCTGAAGTCCCGTCTGGTCGTCCAGGTTCATGATGAATTGCTCGTTGAAACGCACCTCTCAGAGAAGGATGCGGTGGCAGAAATACTCAAAAACGAAATGATTCACGCGGCTGAGCTCCTTGTGCCGCTGGAAATTGACCTGCATGAGGGAATGAACTGGTATGAAGCAAAATGACCTTCACTTTATCGGGCTGACCGGCGCGGCAGGAAGCGGGAAATCGATGGTGCTTCGCCTTATGGAAGAAGATTTCGGCGCAAAGGTGCTTGAAGCGGACCGGATCGCCGAAGACCTGTGCGCGGTTGGCGGGGAGTGTCTTCCTATGATAAAAGAGGCATTCCCGGATGCGGCGCTCTACCGTGAGGATGGGTCGATGGACCGGCAGGCCTTTGGGGGAATTGTTTTTCGCGATGAAAACAAAAGAAATCAGATAAACCGTATTGTGCATCCGGCGGTAAAACGATATATTATTAATTGTGCGGAGCAGGAGAGGAAAAATAGGGAAACCTCACTTCTCATCCTGGAGGCGGCGCTCCTTTTGCAGGAAGGGTATGACAGGATCTGTGACGAGATCTGGTATGTGTATTCTCCGGAAGACGTGAGAAGGCAGCGCTTGAAGGAAACCAGGGGCTACTCCGACGAAAAGATCGATCAGATCTTTAACAGCCAGCTTTCGGACCTTGAATTCAGGGAACGGTGCGCAGCTGTCCTTGATAATACGGGGACAAAGGAAGAAACGGCGGAAGTGTTGAAAAAACTGATCGATGAAAGGCTCTTTAAGAACAGGGGAGAGAGTAAATGAGCGTGACACAAGCGGAAAAACAGTATGTATTCGGACTGGATATCGGGACCCGGAACGTGGTCGGGACCGTTGGCTACCGGGATGGGAAGGATTTTCGGGTGGTGGCCCAATACATGGTGGAGCATGATACCAGAGCCATGCTGGACGGCCAGATCCACGACATCGGACGGGTCGGTGAGACGATCCGGGAGGTGAAAGCGGCGCTGGAAAAGCAGGCCGATGTGGTATTGACGGATGTCTGTATCGCGGCCGCCGGCCGTGTTTTGAAGACCGTGACGACGAATATCGAGTTCGAATTCGAGGAAGAGACCGTTGTGACCGGGGAACACGTCCATACGCTGGATCTTCTCGGTGTGGACAAGGCACAGAGCATTCTTTCCGAAAAGAACGATACGAAGTATAAATTCTACGTGGTGGGTTATACCACAGTCAAATATTTCCTGAATGACGAGATTTTTTCCAATCTTGTAAACCATAAGGCTGAGAAGATCGGCGAAGAGATCATCGTGACCTTCCTTCCGGAGGATGTCGTGGATGGGCTGTATTCCGCCGTCGGCCTGGCGGGGCTGGAGGTTGCCAACCTCACGTTGGAGCCTATTGCCGCCATCAACATCGCGATCCCGGAGTCCTTCCGTATGCTGAACATTGCCCTGGTGGACGTCGGAGCGGGTACAAGCGATATTTCCATTACAAGGGACGGCAGCATTATCGCCTATGGCATGATCCCTCTGGCCGGTGACGAGCTGACCGAGGTCCTTGTACAGAACTACCTTGTGGACTTCAATACCGCGGAACAGATCAAGAGAGACAGCGGGGAAGCCGATGAGATCACCTATGAGGACATCATGGGGATCTCGCACACCGTGACCGCGGAAGAGGTCTGGAAGGTATTGGAGCATGTGATCGAAAAGATCACAACGGATGTTTCCGCAAAGATCAAGGAACTGAACGGAGACCGGGCCGTCAGCGCTACGTTCGTGGTCGGCGGCGGCGGAAAGATCCACGGGTTCTGCGAAAGGATCGCGGAACAGCTGGATCTGCCGAAGGAGCGTGTGGCTCTCCGCGGCGAAGAGGTGCTGCGGCAGGTGATCTTTGAGCAGAAGGAGATCGTGAAGGATCCGCTGCTTGTGACGCCGGTCGGCATCTGCCTGAATTATTATGATGAAAAGAACAGCTTTATCATGGTCCATTTCAACGGGGAACGGATCAAGCTGTATGACAATAACCACCTGACGATCGTGGATGCGGCGCTGGCAGCCGGCTTCCCGAACGACCAGCTCTTCCCGCGGCGTGGCCAGGAGATCCCGTTCACCGTGAACGGAAACGCCAGGATCGCACGGGGCGAGACCGGGGAATCCGCCGTCATCACCTTAAACGACCGGCCGGCGAACATCAATACGCCGATCCTGCCGAACTGCCATATCACGATCACCTCGTCCACGGTGGGGACGGACGCGAGCTATACTGTGGAACAGCTCCCCGAATACACGGACAGCACGATCGATTTCATTGTCAATAAGCGCCTTGTGGCCTGTCCGCGGTTTGTGGAAGTGAATGGAGAGCTCCAGCCGCCGACCTATGAGATCCAGGCAAACGACCGGATCGAGACGAGGCCTTACTACACGGTGGGGCAGCTGGCGGCATTCATGGATGTGCATCCGGACCCGGATACCGTATTTGTCAATAACCGCGAGGCGGATGAGGACACGCTGATCTACGAGAACTTCGAGATCGAATGGGAAGAGATCGTGGATTATGAAGAAAAACTGTCGCGGCTGGAAAAGGCAGAGGCCGGTGAAGAAAGCGCAAAACCGGAGGAAACGCCGGCAGAACCCGTGGTAACGCCCGCGATCGAGATCAAGGCGGCTGAACCCGAAGAGGCGAAGGAAGCGCCGGAAGCGCCTGCAGAGCAGAAAACGCAGGCACCGGCAGAGGAAGCCCCGGCTCCGGCGCAGGAAGAAAAAGCTCCCGAACCGGAAGCGCCGGCAGCGCAGCCGATCACCGTGACGATCAACGGCGAGGAGTTTACACTGGATCAGAAAGACGATTATGTCTTTGTGGATATCTTCGATATCATCGACTTCGACCTCTCGGACTCTCAGGGCAGGGCGATCGTGACACAGGTAAACAGCAAGCCTGTCACCTATTCGCAGAAGCTGAACGACGGGGACGTGATCGAGGTCTACTGGAAGGAGAACCAGTAAGAAAAATGGAGTTTTTAAGCATTGCGAGCGGCAGCAGCGGGAACTGCTTATGCGTTGGGAACAACAGCACGAGGGTTCTCGTGGATGCCGGGCTCAGCGGGAAGAAAACGGAAGAAGGCTTAAGGCGGCTGGACATGGCAGCGTCGGAACTGGACGGGATCCTGGTTACGCACGAGCATATTGACCATATCGGGGGACTGGGGGTTTTGGCCCGTCGATATGGTCTTCCTATGTACGCGACCGAGAAAACGGTGCAGGCGATCCTTTCCATGGAAAAGAAGGTGGGAAAGATCGATCCTGCTCTTTTTACGGTGATCCGCAAGGAAGAAGACTTTACGGTCGGGAGCCTTACGATCCGGCCGGTCCCGATCTCCCATGACGCAGCGGATCCGGTGGCTTATGTGGTGAAGAGCAACGGGCAGTCCATGGGGATCTGTACGGACCTCGGCGTGTATGATGAGGCGCTGGTCCGGGAATTTACCGGAATGGACGTGTTGTTTTTGGAAGCCAATCATGATGTAAGGATGCTGGAGGCGGGGCCGTACCCTTATCCGCTGAAGCAGAGGATCCTCGGAGAACGGGGACACCTCTCCAATGATACTTCCGGAGAGTTACTGTGCAGACTCCTGCATGACCATCTGCGCCATATCTTTCTGGGGCACCTCAGCCAGGAAAATAACCTTCCGGAGTTAGCTTATGAGACAGTCCGGCTGACCGTGACGCTGGAGGATGTTCCTTATCAGGGGTCGGATTTTCCGTTTACGATCGCAAAAAGGGATGTGCCGGGAGAAGTATTTGCCTGGTAAAAGTCATTTTCGGGGAAAATCAAATATTTAACTAGGAGATAATAAATGGAAGAAAGCAAGAAAAAAGCGATTATTTCCGTGGTCGGAAAGGATACAGTCGGAATCATAGCACGCGTTTGTACATATCTGGCAGAAAATAAAATCAACATTTTAGATATTTCACAGACGATCGTGCAGGAATATTTCAATATGATGATGATCGCGGACCTGACCGGAAAAGATAAACCGTTCTCGGAATTACAAGAGGATTTAAGAAAACTTGGAGAAGAGATCGGCGTTGAGATCCACTGTCAGAAGTCAGAGATCTTTGAAATGATGCATCGCGTCTGATCACAGTAAATAATTAGGAAGTTAAAGGCAAAATTAATGATAAATATTCAAGAAGTTCAGGAAACCAACCAGATGGTAAAGGAGGAGAACCTCGATGTCCGGACGATCACGATCGGCATCAGTCTTCTTTCCTGTATAGACAGCGACTTAAGCCGGCTGAAGGAAAAGATCTATGACCGGATCACCCGTGTGGCGAAGGATCTTTCCGCGACGGCAGAAACGATCGAAAAGGAATTCGGTATTCCTATTGTAAATAAGAGGATCTCGTGTACGCCGGCCTCGATCGTCGGCGCGTCGGCCTGTCTGGATGAAGAGGATTTCGCGGAGATTGCGAAGACCATGGACCGGGCAGCGGCAGCCGTGGGCGTGAATCTGATCGGCGGGTATTCCGCTCTGGTCAGCAAGGGCATGACCGAGGCGGATGAACGGTTGATCCGATCTCTCCCACAGGCGCTCAGTGAGACGGAACGCGTCTGCAGCTCGATCAATGTGGCGTCCAGCCGGACCGGGATCAATATGGATGCGGTGCGGCTCTGCGGGGATACGATCCTTGCGGTGGCAGAAGCGTCAAAGGACAGGGACAGCGCGGATTGCATGAAGCTCGTGATCTTCTGCAACGCGCCGGATGATAATCCGTTTATGGCCGGAGCGTTTCACGGCGTGACGGAAGCGGACGCCGTGATCAATGTGGGCGTCAGCGGCCCCGGTGTGGTGAAGACAGCGCTTTCCCGCGTCCGCGGCGAAAGCTTTGAGGTGCTTTGTGAAACCATTAAAAAGACGGCCTTTAAGGTAACCCGTGTCGGGCAGGCCGTGGCCGGCGAGGCGGCGCGGCTTCTGAAGATCCCGTTCGGGATCGTGGACCTTTCCCTTGCCCCGACCCCGGCGATCGGCGACTCGGTGGCAGACATTTTGTGCGAGATCGGGCTCGAATACGCCGGCGCACCCGGAACGACGGCTGCGCTCGCGCTTTTAAACGACCAGGTGAAAAAAGGAGGCGTGATGGCGTCCTCATATGTGGGCGGCCTGTCCGGCGCCTTTATCCCGGTCAGTGAGGACCAGGGGATGATCGACGCGGCCGCGAAGGGGGCGATCACGCTCGAAAAACTCGAGGCCATGACCGCGGTCTGCTCCGTGGGGCTCGATATGATCGCGATCCCCGGCGACACGCCGTCGTCATCGATCTCCGGGATCATTGCCGATGAGATGGCGATCGGGATGGTGAACCATAAGACAACGGCGGTGCGCCTTATTCCCGCGATCGGGAAAAAAGTCGGCGACACCGTGGAATTCGGCGGGTTATTTGGCCACGCACCGGTCATGAGCGTGAATCCGTACTCGTGCGAGGCCTTTGTCGGCCGGAAGGGCCGGATCCCCGCGCCGATCCATAGTTTCAAGAATTAGGAGGTAAATGAAATGAAAATGCTTTCTTTGGAAGATGAGCTGAAAAGCAATTCCTATCCGGGCCGCGGGATCGTGCTCGGGCGTTCCGATAACGGAGAACATGCGGTCATTGCCTATTTCATCATGGGCAGGAGCGAGAACAGCCGCAACCGCGTCTTTGAAACCGATGGCAGCGGGATCCGCACGCGCGCCTTTGACGAAGCAAAATGCTCCGATCCGAGCCTCATCATCTACGCGCCGGTGAGAGTGCTGCAGAATGACACGATCGTTACAAACGGCGACCAGACCGACACGATCTATGACGGGCTGAAGGAGGGGAAGAGCTTTGCCGAGTCTCTTAAAAAACGCACCTTTGAGCCGGACGCGCCGAATTATACGCCGCGCATCTCCGGCCTGGTCCATACGGAGAAGGACTATATGCGCTATGAAATGTCGATCTTAAAGAGCAATAACGGCAATCCGGATTCTCCGCTGCGCTATCATTTTGAGTATCCGCAGCCTGTCGCCGGTGAAGGGCGGTTCATCCACACCTATCAGGGAGACGGATCCCCGCTGCCGTCCTTTGAGGGCGAGCCGAAGCTCGTGGGGATCGAGGGCTCCATCGACATCTTCACGCAGCTGGTATGGGAGAGCCTGAACAGCGAGAACAAGGTTTCCCTTTTCGTCCGCTACATTGACTTAAAGAACGGGTCCTCCGAGACCAGGATTATGAATTGCCACGAAGAATAGGCACTTTTGAAAGGAGTTACACATGAAAGAATTTGAACTGAAATACGGGTGCAACCCGAACCAGAAACCCTCGAAGATCTTTGCGGCAGACGGAGGCGAGCTGCCGATCAGGATCCTGAACGGGAAGCCGGGATATATCAACCTCCTGGACGCGCTGAACGGATGGCAGCTGGTCAGCGAGCTGAAGAGGGCCACGGGAGACTGCGCAGCCACGTCGTTTAAGCATGTCTCACCCGCGGGGGCTGCGATCGGCCTGCCGCTTACGGATATTGAGAAAAAAATCTACTTTGTGGATGACCTCGACATCGAATTCACGCCGATGGCGAATGCGTATGCCCGGGCGCGCGGGGCCGACCGTATGAGTTCGTTCGGAGATTTTATCTCCCTTTCCGATGTCTGTGACGTGAGCACTGCGAAGATCATCAAGCGGGAAGTGTCCGACGGGATCATCGCGCCGGGGTATGAGCCGGAAGCGCTGGAGATCCTGAAAGCCAAGAAAAACGGAAATTACTGCATCCTCGAGATGGACGAGGGGTATACGCCTCCGGCGCTCGAGCATAAGGATGTGTTCGGGATCACCTTCGAGCAGGGGAGGAATAACCTCGTGATCGACGATGCCTTCTTCTCCAACATTGTGACCAGGAATAAGGAACTGCCGGAACAGGCGAAAAAGGACCTGGCGATCGCCACGATCACCTTGAAGTATACGCAGTCCAATTCGGTCTGCTTTGTAAAGAACGGACAGGCGATCGGCGTGGGCGCCGGCCAGCAGAGCCGGATCCATTGTACAAGGCTGGCGGGACAGAAATCAGATAACTGGTGGCTGCGGCAGTCGGATAAAGTGTTAAATCTTGATTTTATAGACGGTATCGGCCGTGCGGAACGGGATAATGCGATCGATCTTTATATCGGAGAGGATCATGAGGACGTGACCGCAGACGGAAAGTGGCAGAACATCTTCAAGACCCGCCCCTCCGTATTCACGATCGAAGAAAAGAAAGCCTGGATCGCGAAGAATACGGGCGTTTCTTTAGGGTCGGATGCGTTCTTCCCCTTCGGGGACAATATCGAGCGGGCGTTTAAGAGCGGCGTGAGCTATGTGGCGGAACCCGGCGGATCGGTGCGGGATGACAATGTCATCGAGACCTGTGATCTGCACAACATGGTCATGTGCTTTACGGGAATCCGGTTGTTCCATCATTAAAACAAGTGATTAAAAATAGAATTAATATTCCTGACAGTTTATTGAAGCAGAACGAATTGCGTAACGGGAAAGGCTGTGAAACAGGCTCATGAGCAGACTGAAAAAGAAGTTTTAATTGGCATCGAAATATTAATTCAAGAATAAATAATATAGGAATTAAATAGAAATTATATTATCACAAGCGGCTGCTCCAGATCATTTTTGATCGGATGGCCGCTCTTTTTTTCGCGGATGATCCGGCAGACGTCGGAAGCGCGAAGCTCTGTCCGAAGAAGCGCAGCAGCGTCGGCATCCTTAGAGATCAGCGGAACGGAGGAAAGCTGCTTGATGGCGGAGAGCAGGGGAGAAGCATCTTTCCGAAAACCCAGGATCCGGGCGTGGGAGGGTACCGTTTCACGATCGCTCGCTTTGAGCTCCAGAAGGATCGAGAACAGGGCGCGGGCAAGGCGCGTATGGGTCAGATCCTTTGACTTCAATGTCAACAACAGCTCACTGATGTTATTAAATTTACCATTAATATTTTTGAGCTTTGCGGAAAGGTCCGCGGTGACGTTCTGATAGATTTCGTAACGGCCTTCAAAGAGGAGCTTGTACTTCAAAAGCTCGGTCAGATCGTCCGTGAAGAGGAAACGGTGGTCTTCGGCAGCGTCCTTCAGTATCGAAAGCGTTTTTTCGGGCACAAAGGAAGAGAGCTCCGCAGGATCTTTGCCCTCTTCCAGGGCATTTCGGATCGCCTGGGCGCTTGGATAGGCTTTCCCGAGGGCTTCGGCGGAATGCGCGCTGCCTTCGCGCTGCAGTGGGAGCGTTTGGAGCGCGGGGGCAAAAAGGCGGATCGCGGTCTCATAGGAAAGGGCAAGGAGGTTATTGGGGTTTCTGAGGATCTGCAGCACGTCCTCCCTGATCGCATGAAACGCGTTTAAGGAGAGGATGGCCTCTTCGCGGGCCTTCGGATAGGAATTCCCCTTTTTCAGCCGATCCATCAATGCTTCCTTAAAATCCTCGGGTTCGTCCGAGAGCGTATTCAAAAGAGGGAAGAGCCTGCTTTCGCGGTCGCTTGCGAAGAAGAGCGGATTTTCGCAGGAATAGGCAAGGCAATCCACGGCGCCAAGGGAATTGGCGAGCGAAACTCCGGCCTGCGCGTATTCGCCGGCTCCGGACAGCACAAAAGAGACGGGGAGTTCGATCACAAGATCCGCGCCCCCGTGCAGCGCCATTTCGGCGCGTTCGTACTTCCCGAGCAAGGCAGGCGCCCCGCGCTGTACGAAATCCCCGCTCATCAAAATGACGCAATAATCAAAGCCGTGTTCTTCCTTTATTCTCTTTATCTGCAGAGCGTGGCCGTTATGAAACGGGTTGTACTCCGCTATGATCGCCGCTGTTTTCATATCAATAAAATATCACCCATCGATATCGCGCACAAGAACAACTTCTTTACAATACGGCGGATTGGGTGTCCCGAATTGGAACACAACTTCACCTTGTTGAAAGAGCGGGTAGGGAGTATAATGGTACATGCTCAAAAGCGATAAAAAATCAGAAAGGGAAGAACAAACATGAAAGTTTTGATCGTCAACTGCGGGAGCAGTTCTTTGAAGTATCAGGTGATCGATTCGGATTCCGAGGAAGTGCTGGCAAAGGGGCTTTGCGAACGGATCGGGATCGACGGACGGCTCGTGTATCAGAAGACCGGTGAGGACAAGGAGATCACGGATGCGCCGATGCCGACGCATAAGGAAGCGATCCGGATGGTCTTAGATGCGCTGGTGAACCCGAAGACGGGCTGCATCAGTGGCCTTGGCGAGATCGAAGCCGTGGGGCATCGCCTCGTGCACGGCGGAGAGAAGTTTGCAGAAAGCTGTTTATTAAATGAAGAAGTGCTGAAGACTGTGGAAGAATGCAACGATCTTGCGCCGCTTCACAACCCCGCGAACCTGATCGGCGTGCGGGCCTGCCAGGAGCTTATGAAGGATGTGCCGATGGTCGGCGTATTCGATACCGCGTTCCATCAGACCATGCCGAAGAAGGCGTATATCTACGGGCTTCCCTATGAATATTATGAGAAGTACGCGCTGCGGAAATACGGCTTCCACGGAACGAGCCACAGCTTTGTTTCCAAGAAAGTGGCCGAAGTGGAAGGGCGCGATGACTTAAAGATCGTGGTCTGCCATCTCGGGAACGGCGCGAGCATCTGCGCCGTGAACGCCGGAAAGTCCGTGGACACCTCCATGGGCCTGACTCCTCTGGAGGGGCTTATCATGGGAACGAGATCCGGCGATATCGATCCGTCCGTGATGGAATTCCTTGCGAAGAAGGAAGGCTTAGACATTCCGGGCGTGATGAATGTGCTGAACAAGAAATCCGGCGTGGAAGGGATCTCCGGCGTGTCTTCGGACTTCAGGGATCTGGAGAACGCGATGGAGGAAGGAAACGAACGGGCGATCCTGGCGGTGGAAGCATTCAGCTACCGCGTGGCGAAATACGTGGGCGCTTATGCGGCGGCCATGAACGGCGTGGACGTGATCGCGTTTACGGCAGGGATCGGTGAGAACACCGTATCTGTCAGGGAGAAAGTGCTCTCGACGCTGACCTTCCTCGGACTGACGCTCGACGTTGAAGCGAACAAAAAACGCGGCGAGGACTACATGACGATCACGACGCCCGATTCCAAGGTCAAGGCCGTAGTCGTGGCCACGAACGAGGAACTCGCGATCTGCCGCGAAACCGTCAGACTTGTAAAATAAATTTATATGGGAAACGCTGACGAAGCGTTTCCTTAAAATTCTGATTGACAAACGCAGAACCGCTCTTTATAATGTCTTCGTGTGACTTATGATCAGAGAGGATTTCTGATTTGATCCATAGAATGTAGATCGCAAGGAGGTGTAGAGAGATGTCCATTTGTCCTAAGAATAAATCCTCAAAGGGAAGAAGGGATAAAAGAAGAGCGAACTGGAAGATGAGCGCTCCGAATTTGGTGAAATGCAGCAAGTGTGGTGCGCTGACAATGCCCCACCGTGTATGCAAGACCTGCGGAAGTTACGCAAACAAAGAGATCATTCCCCAGGATTAATTAAGAATGAAGGGCCGGAACCGTAATGGTTCCGGTCTTTTTTTGCCCTTTTTATGCGCAGGGCGGCACAGAGTTTATTTCGGCTTATGCCGAATGCCGCCCGCGCACTATATTTATTCCATTTATTTGCAATAGAATACCCCACCATAATGGAATTTCGCTCCCCTCAGTCATTTACTACAATTATATTACAACATAACACAGTAACAGCATACAAGGAGGGCGGACTATGCAACTGGAGACATGGATCGCGTTACGGATCAGGCAGTTATGTGAGGAGCGGGGGTGGACAGTGTATCAACTGATGAAGAACTGTCCGTTGTCGAAGAACAGCGTATATAACGCGGCGAACGGCCATACGCATATCACCATAGATTCGCTGTACTGCATCTGTAAGGGCCTCGGCACCTCCATGGAAGGGTTTCTGCAGGGCCTGCCCGAAAACGGGAGTGACTAACTCTTTTCAAATAGCATGTGATGTGTTAAATTATTTATAAGTATTTTTATTTTCGGGGGTTACATTATGAAAAAGAAAAAAAAGATGACACTGGCCTTTGTTCTGGTTCTTCTGACCATCCTTCCGATGGCGATCTCGGCGATCATCATCACGTTCCGTTCGGTTTCGATGATGCATACCATGGTCCTTGGCGAGATCGAAGATGAACTCAGATCGTCCTGCCTGATCGCGGAAAACCATTTTAACCGGCAGGCGAACCTCGGCGACGGAAGCTGGAGGATGAGCGAGGGGATCCTTGTTCTCGGCGGCCTGACCCGTGTAAAACCGGATGACGAGATCTTCTTTGCCGCTGAATCGGAAGAC
>JAEESA010000397.1 GCA_016286115.1 Lachnospiraceae bacterium | reverse complement strand
AAGCTGGTACAAAAACACCTCTCCCGACGAAGTGCAGATCATCGAGCTCACCTTTGAGAACATCGGAGAATACGTTCAGTTCCCGGACTGGATCATAGAACGCCACGAAGCCGGAGACATCACGCATACCATGCTCTCCGACATTCTTCGCATGAATCTCCTTTACTATTACGGCGGTCTGTGGGCGGACGCCACATATTATCTGGCGGAGCCCTTTACGCTCCCCAAATCCGATTATTTTGCCCTTCATTACCGGGAGCTCGATGCCGGCTGGGCAATCTATCCGGAAATGTGGACCTGCAACTTTATGAAAGCAAAAAAGGGGAGTCTCCTCCCCCGTTTTGTCATGAATGCGTTTTACTATTATTTTCTGGCGGAAAAAAAGCCCCTCCATTATTTCATGGTGGACTTTTTCACTTCGATCGCCTATCACGAATTTCAGGAAGTCCGTTCAGACCTGGACGCCTGCCCGTTGGCCTCGCAATCGGTGCTTAAGCTGCAGGATCTTTTAAGCGAACCCTTTGATGAAAACGAGTGGCTTCGTTTAACGGCTGAAAGCAGCCTTTTTAAGCTCAGCTATAAAGAGACCTGGGAAGTGTCCGTTCAGGGAAAGCCCACCTTCTACGCACACCTTCAATCCTCTTCCCAGCTCCTGTAATACGAATCAAAAAACCGGAATGTCGCTGTATCGGGACGTTCTTTATTCCAGGGCTTCGTTTCCCCGATGTAGTGGATGATAACGGCCTGTTCCGCGATCGCCTGCGTATAATCCGCGTATCCGTCCAGATTCTCCATGCTGTTCGCTTCCTCTCTGGTCAGCGGACGTAAGATCCCCCGGTTCACCTCTTCCTGCTTCATGACAAACATCACCGGCGGGCAGTTATAAAGCGCCCAGGGAAGACTTACATATTTCCCGAAAAAAACACCGTTGAAAACATCCTGTTCTCTCCACTTCAGCAGGTCGCTGTGTTCAAAAGCCCAGGTCAGGAGTACGGAGCGGCCGTCCTTCTTCGGAAGCTTTCGGATGTGGTCGAGATTGAAAAGCAGCAAGCCCGCGTTAAAATATTTGTTATTCTTCGGCAAGCCGAGCCTCTCGTTATTCTTCGGTGTTTCGCCAAAAAGATCCCCGTAAAGATCCTGCGTGGCCGCCAGCGGACAATCCTTCGGCAAACGCAGCTCAAACAGTTCCTTCAGCGAGCCTTTTACGATCATGTCGAGATCCATGCAAAGGATCTGATGGACATCCTCCGGCAGTTCATCCAAAGCCACAAGCTTATAATAGACTTCCGCCGGAAGGACATCCGATACCGGCAGCCCGTCTACGCAGCTTTGATCCAGACGGATCGGAACAAACGTCACATTCTTATATTGTTCAAGAAACATCCGGATCTCACCGATCTCATCCTCTTCAAGCTCAGCATGGAAAACGAATAAACGGATGGGATCCGGGTTATTTGTGAAAAGGGAACGGAACATCACCCGCATCGGATCCAGGTACCGCCTGTTCACCATCACCATGATATCTGCCATTTTTCTATCCTTCTCCAAGATCACTGCATCAGATAATGTATCTCATATTTGAACTTGTAGTTTCCGATCCCCTTGATGATGATGGTCGGCGGGTTCGGTTTCTTAAATTTCGGATCGCGGTACTCTGCTCCCCAGTTCTCATAGGTGACCTTGTAGTCGATCCCGGGAACAAGGGTCGCGTTCGTCGTGCGGTCCAGGATATTCATCACCGGCGGCTGCGCGCCCCTTGGAGCGTCAATCTTCATCGGATCCGGGTACAGGTTCATTGTCGTAATATCCTGAATGTAAAGCGTCGCGTTCGTTAACGTGATCTTTTTCCGTTTGATCTTATAGTGTTCTGTGATCGTGCCCGTATAGTTTCCGCTGCCCTTCAACGTAACGGAGGCCTGGCCGGCGTCGGTATTATTGATATAAACGGCCGTATAATCCGATCCTGAGCCCAGGACCTGCTCCCCATAGCTGACCCGCAGGTTCCGGCAGGTCACGCCGTTCGAGTTCGGACGCCAGATCTGTTTGGTGACGCCGCGGATCATGCAGTTTCCTATGTTCATCGGCCGCACGGTATAATTCGCGGTCTGGCTGCCGGTGTAGATGCTGTACCCCACCGCCATGATCGTAAGCCGCGCGGTCCCCGCATTGGTATAGCGGCTGAACTGAAGGTAATAATCCCGGCCCTCCTTCAGCTTCTTCTTGCCGAGCTTCACC
>JAEESA010000091.1 GCA_016286115.1 Lachnospiraceae bacterium | reverse complement strand
AGAGCTTCGGCGGCCTTGCGGATGCGGCGCAGTGTGAGATCTATTTTTTGACGGAGAAAGAAGTAGGAAAGGATATGTTTTTCTGCAGGATCACACTTACCGAGGAAGTGGTCGAGCCCAATGTTCCGGGGCTTTGCGCGGAGATCTCCACATTAAACTACGAGGTCCCGCTGGGCGCGTTTTCCTATGATGTGGGAGAAAATGCGCTTTGTTATCAGGTGAACCTTCCGCTGACGGATGCGTTGACAGAGAAAGAGATCTTCGAGGAAGCGGAGGGCTGCATCGCCACGGCCATTTCGGTCTCGTCGAGATATGCCGGCGCGCTTGTTCCGCTGGCAACATCATGGAGGATTTAGGAATGGAGATCAAACGAATGCCGTCAGACGATCCCGCGATCCTCGAAACGGCGCCGCGGGATATTTTTGACCGGGAAAGAAAACAGAAAACGGATCTTTTTGCCTTTGGCGGATTTCAGGAGGATCAGCTGTCGGGGTATATTTTGATGGAGCATGACCCGGACTCGGAGGTTATTAAACTGGAATATGTCTATACCGTGCCCGAACGCAGAGGGCTCGGGATCGCCCAAGATCTGATCAAGCATTGTGCTGCGTTTTTTGAAAAAAGGCACAAGGAGTATATCGGCTGCAGGATCTTGCGTACGCCGGAAGAGATCATTTTGCCGGATGTGCTTTTAACCCGGGCCGGATTCCTGCCGATCGCTCTTTTGGACCGGATCTTTCTTTACGATTCTCTGGAAGTTCTGGAAGCCGAAGAAGATTTTGATGAACTGAGGGAACCGGAAGATGTGCCTTTTTTGGCAGAGCATCGCGGCAAAGTGGTCCATATCCTTATTGACGAGGCCGAGCCAATGGAAAACGCTGCGCTTGCCGGGCGCCTTTTTTCAACGCTTCACCGGTTGGAAGAAAGGATCGGAGATGATTTCAGACTTGCGCTTCAGTTTACAAAGCCGGAAACGTTCCGGCAGCTGGTGGAGATCCTCGGAGAACCTTTGGAACAGTACCAGATTCATGATTATTGCCTGTTTTTAGGGGAGAAAATGAATGGAGAATAATAACATAAACGACGACAACCTGCTCATAGAGAAACGCCGCTCCCGGCAGAACGAAACAGGTGCCATCCTGACCAACGATCTGCTGGTCGAGGATTATTTTCAGGATGAACAGACCAAACGGCTGGTTGAAGAACACGGCCGGCAGATCGCTCTCGAGAACCAGCTGCAAAGAGAAAGAGAGGATCAGGAAAACGCGGCAGTCAAAGCGAGAAACGAGCACGCAGCCTATCTGGAAAGCAAGCGCTATTGGGCATTAAGAACACTGGATAAAGGGATCCTGGCTCTTTCAAAGGCGTCAAAGCTTGCCATGGTGCCGCTGAAGATGTATGTTTCTCCGCTCCAGAAGCTGTATCGTGTTACAAAGACCAAGATCAAGGCAAGCGAATGGTACAAACAGCGTGAGATCAATGAGCGGGCAGAAGACCTGGAACGGATGAGAAAACGCCTCATTGAGGATGTCATGCTCTCGGATCAGGAAAAAACGGAACTGTTTTATGATATGCTGAAACAAAATCCGGATTCGGTTGCAATATGGAGGGAGAAGTATAAAGCTTCTCTGGAAACGGAGTTTACGTTTCAGGGACAAGAGAATGAGATCCTGCATCATTGCGAGCAGATGTTCCGGCAGGAAAGAGAGAAGAAAGGCGTTTCGTTTGAACTTGATATGAAGGACGCCTTATGTGAAAAGGTCAGGGAACGGGATAAGAGCAAACGCGAGGGATCATTAGCGCATTTGGACGAGACCGTGACGCAGGAGCAAAGAGAAGCGGTGCAGAAAGCCGACCGCTGGCTTCTCGGGCGCGCGACGAGAAAGGACGCTCCGCTCGCGTTTGTGCGGCGGGTCATGGGGGCTTCGATCCGGGAAAAACTATTCATGTATCATCAGATCGAAAACGGGCGCCTGAGTTCGGCCGGAGGGTCGGACGTCCTTGTTTCACAGACGGGCTATATCCCGAACCTTTCCGTGATCAAGAGCCGGATGAGAAGCATGCCGTTTCACTTATGGAATAAGATCCGCCATCGCGGCGCAAGGAAGATCTATTGGGATAAACTGGACGGAGCGTTTGAACTGGCCAGGGATGCGGCGCTTCGGGAAGAGATCAAAACCTATGCGGCGATCGACCAGGTGAAGGAGGCGGGAAAACTCGATTTTACCGGCGTCCTCAAAGCGGCGGCCCGTTGCCAGCAGGCGGTTGAACGGAGAGACAACAGCATCTTCTTCATGAGGCGCGTGCGTAATGAGAAGGTGATGGAGGAAGCGCAAAATACTGTTCGTGAATTACAGCGGCTGATGAATAACCTCTTTGAACAGAATCCAAAGCTGAAGGAACTCACGAAGGGCCTTTCCCAGACGGGGAAATCCGGCTACAAGGAGTCCGAGGAAACCGCCAACCACTTGAAGTTTGCTTTTGCGCAGTTTTCTTCGACGGCATCCAAGATCAACCAGATCCCGCTCCTTTATACCGATGACATCAAGGAGATCGCGAAGCAGGCGGCCATGACGGGTTCGACAGCCATGTTTAAGGGTATGAATGTGCAGCATCTGATCACCGGTACAAATGCGGTCTCGGGAAGCTTTACGACCATCACCGGGATCATGGCGCTGAAGGCGACCCTGGATAATATGGACGCTGCGGCCAACGCGGTTGCGACAGGCGACCTGGACATCGGATCGATTGCCACGACGCTGCTTGGCATCGGAAAAGGGCTGGTCTCCGGCGGGTTTGCCACCTCTGCGGGGATCACGAGCCTGATCTATGCGCCGGCCCTGGGGCAGCAGTCTGCCGGGCTTTTGAGCCAGGCCAGTAAATGGACCGGTTCCATCGAAAGCATGAAGACCGGCATGAAGGCGGCAGGGGCTACGGTTTCTGCTCTTGCGCTCGGCGCGGATATGGTGAGTGCCGGCGTTCAGATCCGAAATGCCATCCATCACCGCAAAGGCAGCAACCGGATCGCGGAGCTGAAAAGAGAAGGGAAACTGAATGGCCTGGAGGCCGACTATGCAGATGGCATCCTCCGGCTGGATAAGAGGAACAAGAGAAAGAAAGCCATCCAGACCACGGCGTCTATGATCGGAAATGCGACCACGCTTACAACGACCCTGATCGGCGGGCCGGTGGCGGCTCTTTCGGGCCTTGCGATCAATCTCACGACCCAGCTCGTGACGAAGATCACGACGGACCTTATGACAAAATCCACGATGAAAAAGACAGTGGACGAGTTCCTGAAGGTAGATGACCCCGAAATGATCAGATCCATGATCAAGGTGAAGGATCAAGAGAGCTTTGACATCAATACGATCACGAAGGATAAAAAGCTCATGAGCGCCATCAAGGATAAGGTCCGTGAATACATGGCGGCGGAGCTTGGTTACAGCAGCTATAAAACGCTGTATAAACACGTTGTTAAAAACTACGCGTCCTTTATGTTCCGGAAGCTGTTTTTCTATAATGACGAAAAGGGAAATCCGCATCCCTATACGGATAAGACCGTGCCGAAGAACGACAAGGAGATCGAAGCGTTCACGCATATTGTGAAGGGGCTTGGTTTAAGAGTAAAATATCCGACGGATACCGTCGGAACGGGCCGGCATCCTTCCCCGATGATGATCGCAGCAAAATTGATGGGTTAATCTGGAGTATCCTATGAAAGAGATTATTGACAGACAAAACGCCGCGCTGGAGCTTTTGTGCAAGCGGCTCAATGAAAATAAGCTTCCCGCGAAGATCGAAGACGGAGAGATAAAAAATCTTACGATCCTGTTTTCCGATCTCATTGAGGAGGATGATGTCTTTTCGGATGTATACTTTCTTCCGCAAAAGGAAGAGATGAACCAGCTGAGCTTTTGCGTGGTGCAGTTTGAGATCCCGGGGATCGAGGGTATTGAGGAAGAAAATGCGCTGGACCTTTGCGTCGGCGCGGCAATGAGCAGCGCCAATCTGCTCCTCGGCGGGTATGCCGTCGAAACGGAGGACGGGAATCTTCCGGTGAAGCAGCTTGTCTTAAGGGCCACGCTGCCGCTTCTCAATTCCATGTCGCCGGAAACGCTTGCTGCCGAGATCCGCTCGGCGCTTTCCGTGATGGCGACGGACCTGACCGATTCGGCACCGAAGCTTCTGGCGCTTGCGAAGGGACAGATGACCACAGACGAATTCGTCGGATTACTCTAACGAGAGAGAAACGGATCATCGTTCCACTCTGAAGGAATATCCGACGGATCTTTGGATATCGTTATGCTTTTGAGCAGCCTGATCACAGGAAAGTCTTACGTAAAAGTAAATAACACACTGAACGGACAGGCGATCACGATGGGTGATCGGAAGTTTTATGGATTCGTTTTATGGTAAGGATGTTCTGCCGTCTGCGGCGTGACATAAATTTTTTTTGGAGGAAAAGATTATGAAAAAGAAATTGGCAGCATTGGCGCTTGGAATTGTGTTTTGCATGGGTGCCTGCGGTGAAAAGAAGGACGCAAAACCTGCGCCGGAAACGGAAACGGCAGCAGTGGAAACAGAAGCGGCTGCGCCTGTGACGGAAACAGAGACCGAGGAGGTTCTGGAAACGGTGCTGGAAGAGGTTGTTGAGGAAACGGAAGAGATTCCCGAAGAAACGGAAACCGAGACCGAAACAGAGACGGAGACAGAGACCGAGACAGAAACCGAGACCGAAGCGGAAACGGAAGCGCCTGCGCCGGACGGAACCGGCGGCGGGACGGATGCGGCCGGAAACGTATCCAGCATTCATCTGGAAACGGAAAAGGTGGATATTTCAGGCTTAAGCACCGCGCTGGTGGAGTGGGGCTCCGGCGGGCCGAAGGACAGTATGAACCGGCCGGACGGCTGCATCATTGACCAGAAAAAATACGGCTATCTCGGCGCGTATTTCCTTGCTCCGCTTGAGGACGAGACGGAGAAGGTGGTGTATCTTACCTTTGATATCGGGTATACGAACGAGTCGACGACGAAGATTTTGGATGTGCTTGCTGAGAAGGGCGTCAAAGGCGTTTTCTTTGCGACAAAGGGCGTGATCGAGAATGATAAGAGTGTGATCAGCCGGATCATCAATGAAGGCCATGAACTCGGAAACCACAGCGTGACACATACGAACATGCAGGCCAAGTCGGTGGAAGAGCAGACCGAAGAGATCATGGCGACCCATCGCGCGGCGCTGGATAATTACGGCTATGAGATGCATCTCTGGCGCTACCCCGAAGGGAAGTTTTCGGAGCAGGGCCTCGGGATCGTGAATAATTGCAATTACCGTTCCGTGTTCTGGAGCTTTGCCCACCGTGACTGGATACTGGACGCACAGCCGGGGGTGGAAGAAACGCGGCAAAAGGTGATCGCGGAGCTTCATCCCGGAGCCATTTATCTTCTGCACGGGATCTCGCCGACGAACGCTGCAGTGCTGGGCGATCTTATTGATGCGGGACGGGCCGCAGGGTACCGTTTTGACCTGCTGCAGTAAAAAAGTATTTGGAAATAGTTATATGATGGAAAGGACAGGATTATGGCTGGCGCAATGATGATAATCCCCGCAGGAACGGTCTGTGTACAGGAGGGAGAGGTTTGCCTCGACATGTATAAGATCGTGAACGGGTTTGCAGAGGTTTATACGGGATACCAAACCGAGAATGAGGTGATCCTTGAGATCATATCCTCCGGTATGTATTTCGGAGAGCTCGGCCTTCTTACCGGACAGCCCTCGATCTACACCGTGGTGGCGTATTCGGATGTTACGGTTTATCGTGTTCCCGCAAGTGAGATCCTCCTGTATGTGACGGAGAACCCGCGGGATACGATCGCGATCATGAAGCATATGGCGAACCAGGTCATGACGATGAGAAACCATATCGCACTTTTGATGAGCGAGATCCATGGAGGCGGGGAAGGGTCCGGTGGTCCCGGCAGTATGGCGATCCCGAACGTACCCTGGGAGCAGCCGAAGAAGCCTTCGGAAACGACGGAACCGAAGAACGCGCTCAACGATCCCTTCCGTAAAAAAACAATGGATGATTTTGATCTTTTTGATTAGTTGCTATTCCCGCCCCTTCGTGCGAGGTTCGGCTGAGAATGGTTACTTTGCTTAATCACCTCTTGAAAAGTCTGACAACTTTGTGTATAATATATTCGTAACTATATCTTTTTTTGGTTAGCGAAAGGAGTCGCTTATGAGTGGAATACAGGGAGTAGGATACTCCACACCAAACTACGGGGGTATAGCCAGTGGAAAACGGCTGAACTCCGCGGCAGACGGTGCAGCGGAGCTGGCCATTGCCGAAGAAGAAAAGACACAGATCAGTGGCTATGATGTTGGAAACAGAAATGCAGAATCAGGAAAGGAAGCGCTGAACATTGCGGACGGAGCGCTCGGCAGTGTGACAAGTTCTCTGCAGCGGATCCGTGAACTTGCTCTTTCCTCGATGAATGACCTGACGACGACAGCCAGTGACCGCGCGATGTATCAGAAAGAGATCGACCAGCTTAAGAAGGACATCGCCAGTACCGCATCAAATACGCAGTACAACACAAAGAACCTCCTCGACGGAAGCCAGGGCGAGTTCAATATCGCAACGGACGGCAACGGCGGAAGCACATCGATCAGCATGACAAACTCCACATTGGAGGCCCTCGGCATTGCCGATTTCGATGTGACAAAGGACTTCCATCTTGAGGATATTGACAAAGCGCTGGAGATGGTATCGAAGGGACGGAGTACGATGGGTGCCCAGTACAACGGCCTGGAATACCTGCAGAGTTACAACTCTTATGCATCCTATAACCACACCTCTTCGCTGAGCCGGATTGAGGACCTGGATATTCCGCAGGCGGTGGAAGAGAAGAAGAAACAGGAAGCTTTGATGCAGTATTCTCTGATGATGCAGAAGAAAAAAGAAGAGGACGAGGAAAAAAGGGCCTCGATGTTCTGGACCTAAACCAAAAACACACAAAAAAGCACCTCGAAAGAGGTGCTTTTTATGCGCAAGTATAAGGAGTCCCCATGGTTGCAACGATCATCATTCTCATAGCGCTTGGCCTGGCGGTGTTTTTTGCGCTGCGCGCAACGATCCGCAGGTTTAAGAACAGCCTCTCCGGGAAGTGCGATTGCTGCTCCGGCTCGTGCGCCGGCTGCAAGGGGTGCGAAAAGGGGAAATAATTATGGCGAATAAGAAGAAAAAAAAGAAAAAGAAAAAATCAAAGGGAAGAGGTTTTCTGATCTTTTTGATCGTGCTCATCATCATTTTGCTGGTGTTGCTTGCCTTGGTGATGCTGATCAAAAATAAGCCGGATAACCCACTGTCTAAGGCAGTGAATAAGGCCGTGACCAAGGGAGCGATCAATGCGGTGATCAAGGAGGAAACCGGTTCGGATATCAGTATCGAACAGATCCAGGAAAACATGTCCCCGGAAGACTCCGAAGCAGTGGATGAGATCATTGATAAGTATTCGCAGTCCGGGCTTCTGCCCGAAGCGATCGACAGTTTGACGAGTAACGGTGGCGATTTTGCTTCGACGGCAGCGGAACTGGAAAGCCAGGTGAGCCCGGAGGATATCGAAACTCTCTATGAACTCTATGCGCGTTATGGAGATGCTTATGAATAAAGAGATCGAAAAGAGATTACTGGAGCTCCGGGATGAGAAATACCGGGAAATGCAGATCCGGATCCTCCCGACACTGGATCCTTCTGCTGTGATCGGTGTTCGCACCCCGGAACTCAGGACATATGCAAAGCAGTTGGTGAAGGAGGGGATAAGCGAAGCGTTTTTGCAGGAACTTCCGCATCACTATTTTGAAGAAAACCAACTCCATGCGTTCATCCTTTCCGGGATGAAGGACTTCGCCTTGTGCATCGAAGAGCTGGACCGTTTCCTTCCCTTTGTGGACAATTGGGCCACCTGCGACCAGATGTCCCCGAAGGTTTTTAAGAAGCATAAGGTGGAGCTTTTGCCGCATATTGAGGAGTGGATCGGCTCCGATAAAACCTACACGATCCGTTTCGGGATCGGTATGTTGATGGAGCATTTTCTGGAAGACGAATTTGATGCGCGCTATCCTGCGATGGTGGCTGAGATCCGCTCGGAGGAATACTATGTGAACATGATGATCGCCTGGTACTTCGCGACGGCGCTGGCCAAGCAGTATGACGCGGTTTTGCCCTATATTACCGAACAGAAGCTTTCTCCCTGGACACATAATAAAGCCATACAAAAAGCCGTGGAAAGCTACCGCATTACTCCGGAACAAAAGGAATATCTGAAAACGTTCAAAGTAAAAGTTTCGAAATAACAGCAGCGCCCCATTAATGGGGCGCTTATTTCATCCGTTCTTCAATATTGCCACGATCCAGGCCGGATCCGGAGCTTCCATGCATGGGTCCGAAGCCATCTCTTCCATGATCCCCTGGACCGAAGCCCAGAAGCACTTTGACAGAAGCCCGGGGTCTCCTTTTCGAAAGATCCCGGCCGCTTGTCCTTTTTGGATCATGAGTGCTGTTTTTTGCATCGTATCGGAGGACATCGCAAGCCGCCGTGCTTCCTCGGGCATGCCGGCCTTTCTGACCTGGGCCATCAGAACAAACATATTAAATACCCAGGGCTGCTCTTTTGCATACGAAAACATTTCCTTTAAGAACCCTGTCAAAAAGACATCCGGCGGCACCTCCAGATCGCTTCCCTCACTTGCCGCGGCAGGTCCCTGAAGCCCCAGCCGCACGAGCTCGAGCAGCAATTCCTCTTTGGAGGCAAAGTAATGAAACATCAGCCCGGTGCTCATGGAAGCGGCTTTGGCGATATCGCTGATCTTTGTGTCGTGATACCCTTTGTCCACAAACAGGGAAAGGGCGCACATTAAGATGTTTTTTCTACGTTCTTCCTTCTGTTCTTTTCGTGTCATTTCAGATCTCCATGCTCTTTCCCTGGCTATAAAGGAGGCGCTGCACGGCAAACTTGCCGGATACCAGAGCGACGGGGAGCCCGCCGGGGTTCATGATCCATTGTCCAGCGATAAAGAGGTTTTTGATCCCCTTTACGACGCCCTTGTACTGCAGCTGTTTATTCCCGACCGTGGTCATAAAGCCCATGTAGGAGCCATGGTATGCGTTGCAGTATCTGTTATAGGTTAACGGCGTCCAGCAGTCCAAAAGCTCGATCTTTCCTTCCAGTTCGGGGAATTCCTTAACGATCCTTTCTGTCAGCGCTTCCGCGAGCTCTTCCTTTTTCTGCCGGTATTCTTCTTCCCCGAGGCTCTTCCAGTATTCGTAATCCACATCTCCCTGCACAAGGTTTGCCTGCAAAACGGTCTTTCCTTCCGGCGCGAAGCTCTTGTCATACGCATAGCTTTTTACCGACATCCTCGTGATCCGGTTTGTGCCGAGAGTGAGCGGCTCGCAGTCGAAGAAGACCGTGCCCTTTCCGGAAAAATCGCTGTCGATCGCATAAGCCACCTGAAATCCGCTCGTGACGGGATAGCCGTTTCGGTTCTCGTAGGCTTTTGCCAAAGGCTTCGGCATGTAATTTCTGTCCACAAGCTTTCCGAAGAGGAAATCGGTATCCACGGAGCTGATGACGAAATCACTTTTCTCCACCGTTCCGTCCTCGAGTTCGATCCCCAGCGCCTTCTTTCCTTCGATCAGGATCTTTTTCACCGGGCAGTTGGTGTGCAGGACCCCGCCCATCTTCTTAAAATGCTCGGCGATCCGAAGAGACATGGCAAGCGAACCCTTCAGCGGGATGTCACCGTTTCCGAACGCTACCGTTGCGTAAGATACGATCAGCGAATACGCGGTGTATTGCGGCGGGAGATAATCGCACATCAGCTTCTGCAGGACGGGAGATCTGAACCTCTTTCCAAGCTCGGCGCAGCTGATCTTCCCGTACTCCTTCATGACCTTCGGCATATCGGCCATGCTCTTCCCCAGTTTCAGATAATCTCCGAGCCCCATCATGTCGAGAGGCTTGCTCACGGGCACGGAGCAGTTTTTCGCATATTCAACGTGCTGTATGAATTTCCGGATCTCCGCTTCATCCTCGGGAGATTCTTTAATGAGTTCGTCTTCCGTCTTTTTCAGATCGCACCATAAGCTGACCTCCCGGCCTTCTGCTCTTGAGGAATAAAACCGGTCGATATCGGCGTATTCGGTATGTTCATCAAGCGCTCCGATCGTATTCCAGGCCTCCCAGAGCTCGGACTTCGGATCCGTTCCGGTCAGCCAGTGGATGCAGTTGTCGATATGGTATCCTTTCCTGTTCCATCCCATGCATTCGCCGCCCGGCACGGGGTTCTTTTCATAGATCTCCGCTTCAAATCCCGCCTTCAATGCATATACTCCTGTGGTGAGTCCCGCAATGCCGCCGCCCACGATAATGATTTTTTCCATGATCTTTCCCTCTCACTTTTGTTGAATTGATGTTCATTGAATTTATATTCAATATAAAGCATGAATAATTAATTGTCAAGAAGGAAATTTGCGCCGCCCTGCGCATAAAAAATGACCTGCGGAAAATCCCGCAGGCCGTCTTTGCATTACATTATTTGTTTTTGTACATGTCTTCGTAGTAAGACTGATAGTTCCCGCTGGTGACGTTTTCAAGCCAATCCTGATGCTCGAGATACCACTTGATGGTCTTGCGGATGCCTTCCGCGAACATTGTTTCAGGTTCCCAGCCGATCTCAGCTTTGATCTTGTCCGGGGCGATGGCGTAGCGCCGGTCATGGCCTTTGCGGTCTTCGATGTGCTTGATGAGATCCTTTGACACGTTCTTCTTCCGCGGATCATCATCCGGCAGCTCCTCCAGAAGCGTTTCGATCACGAGGTTCACGATCTCGATGTTCCGCTTCTCGTTGTGTCCGCCGATGTTATAGGTTTCAAAGAGCTTGCCCTGCTCCTGCACCATATCGATCCCCTTGGCGTGATCGTCCACATATAACCAGTCGCGGATGTTCATACCGTCGCCGTAAACCGGAAGCTCTTTTCCGTGCAGCGCGTTGTTGATCAGCAGCGGGATCAGCTTCTCCGGGAACTGGTACGGGCCATAGTTGTTTGATGTATTGGTGATGTTCGCCGGGAAATGATAGGTGTCCATGTACGCCTTCACTAAAAGGTCCGACCCGGCCTTGCTTGCGGAATACGGGCTGTGGGGCGAATACGGGGTTGTCTCATAGAAATAGCTCTTTCCATCATCCGGAAGCGAACCGTAAACTTCGTCCGTTGAAACATGAAGGAACTTCTTTCCTTCTTTGAAGCTTCCGTCCGGCAGCTCCCAGGCCTCTTTCGCGGCATTCAGCATGACCGCTGTTCCGACCACATTCGTCTTGACAAAGACTTCCGGATTCTTGATAATCCGGTCTACA
>JAEESA010000396.1 GCA_016286115.1 Lachnospiraceae bacterium | reverse complement strand
GCGGTATATGTGCCTTGCATCGTGGTGTTCCATTCCCACTCTTTGACTCCGCCTATGTCTTTTGATGTCTTACCGCATCCGGCATTCTTTTCTGTACGATATATGGTTGCGATCGTCGCTTTTTTTTCGTATTTTTCTTCATCGTATAATATGATCTTGCCGTTATATACCTTCATTCCTAGACCATATTCTTCACATATCGAAAAGAGAAAGTCTGCATCCGTTTGATCGGATTGTTCTATTTTCTTGATTTTTATTTTCTTTGCATCGTAATACAACTTGATTCCGGCTCTTTTGGCTATCTTCTTTCCTATCGCCTGTATTGTTGAATTCTTATATGTCTTCTTTCTTTTAGTTGATTTGAATTCGCTTTTTACAGGCGCAGATACTGCCTTGATGGTAAATGTCGATGGCGGATATGATGCGGATAGATCATCTACCACCATCTTCCCTGTATTAAAGGCTTCATTGACATTTTCTTTTTTCCATTCCTTCAGCGTTATCTTTGATGAAATAGTGGAACCTTTAACTGGCTTCCAGTTGTTTGAAAATCGTAAGTCCTGATTATTCAGTTCGATCGATAACTCATCGCTCTTTCCGGAAGCAGCGTCTTTGTAGCTCACGGATTCGATGTATGGACTGAGGGCTCTGGTCACTTTCTTTTTGTTGTATGTGATCGATACTGCTGTTCTGCGTGCGTCCATTTATTCCCTCCATTCGGGTAGCCCTTCTATCTCTTCATCCGGTAGTGCCGGGGTGTATAGTATTGTTCCTGCGGAGAATATTGCTGTCGCTATATGCTTGGGATTGCTCTGCATTAGATAGTCCGCATATATCTCTGAGCCGTATATCAACTTTGCCACGATATCCCATGTGTCCCCTAGCTGCGTTTCGTAGAGTTCGCTTGACATCAAAATCCCCTCCGTCTTTCTTCTTTCATCATCTGTTTGAAGGCTTTCTTCACTTCTTCTGCGGTCATTCCTGCTGCCTGCTTAAGTGATTGCTTGTCACCACCCGTTGCCGTGATGTTGATCACGGGAGCGAATGTTGTTCCACCTCCAGCGAGTCCGAGCATCGCACCGGTCTGTTTGTATAGATTGTAGGAATCCTTGCTTGATTTGATCGGTATGACTGACTCAGTGCCAGCTTCTCCTACCATTCCCAAATGTGGGCGGTTAAAGATTCCTCCTTTGGCGTGTGGCACATAGGAAGGCATTCCCGGTGGCGTTGATCCACCTTTTCCTTTTAATCCATAGGTTCCTGTGATGGTTACATTGGCATTTATTGTCTTACCATTTAGGTCGCTCTGGATTGCATTTGTCGCTGCTTGAGCGCCTTTGTCTCCTCCCTGCTTACCTGCTTGCGTCATATCAAAGAGTGCGTTCTTTCTTTGTTCCATCGCTCCGACGCCTGATTGAGGGATCAGATTCGGATAAGTGGACTGAAACTTTTCGATTGCGGCTTGTTGCTCCGCTGCCGCTGCCTGGTTTACAGACTGAACATAAGATTGTGCTTCTCTTGCTGATTGACGCATGCTGTCAAAGTATGAATCCGTCGTACCGGATAGAGTGGATAGTCCGGCAGAACCCTCAACTGCACTACCAAAGGGGTTAAACATGCTTAATGACGCAAGCCATGAGTCGTCGTAGGACGAACCATATTTTAAGTTTCTAAGCTTTTGACCATATTCAGATGTATTGGCTCCCGGAGCCTGCAACATCTTATCAACCAATTCATAAACCGAATCACGCAAACTCTGATCTGTTGCGAGATTGCCCGCGGCTATATCTTTTCCGTAAGTATCCATTAGGGTGTTCCACTGGAACTCTATACCTTTATTGGTTGCTTCGCTTTTCTTACTTTCTCCTGCTGCAAGTACCTTTTTCTTTCGTAAATCGGCTTCTTCTGCTGTTATATTGTTGGTGTTCAACTCGGCATTGATCACATCAAGCTGTGACTTGGTACCCTCATCAATTCCGGAATACTCTTTTTCCAACTTTTCATTGATCTGCTTTTGAAGTTCCTCGAAGGAATCTGCTGTAAGGTCTTTTCCGGACCAGCTGCTTTTCAGCATATCCCATTCGGACTGAGCCTCGGCTGCTGATATAGCCTCCGTGATTTCTGCCATCGAAGCAAGAATCTCGTCGATGGCTTCCTGTGTCTGCGGAGTGAGACCGTCTTTCATCGCCTTTTGGAGCTTCTTGTTCAGCTGACTTGACAGGCTCTCCATTTGCTTGTCGA
>JAEESA010000395.1 GCA_016286115.1 Lachnospiraceae bacterium | reverse complement strand
CGCGCTTTCAAATAGTTTCGCGCTCTTTGCGACCCAGACGGTCTCACCGCGCTGTTCAAAGCGATCCGGGTCAAGTGTCGGCCCGAGTTTCTCAATAAACCCTTTGATCTGCGAAAGCGCCTCCCACGGGTAAGTCAGCCCGTTGAAAAGTTCCGATGCGATCGTCTCATTCAAGTCATAAAGATTTACGATTTTTGCAGCTTCCATGTCTTTCTCCCCTTTATTCTTTCGCCTTTTTCACGCTTTCCGCCGGTATGTTGGCGCGGATCGCCTGGCGGATGGCGCCTGTCTGATTCACGCTTTTGATGTTGTTGATATAAGCGCGGACGTAGGTTTCCATTTTCTCCTTAAAGTCGCTCCGTCCGATCTCGCCGCGTTCCACCTTGGCAAGTCCCTTTTCCCAGCTCGCCGTCATCCTCGGTTCGAGCATGGCCGGCAGGGTCAGGCGCACGACTTCAAAGATCATTTCCCCGAATCGCCCCGGCGTCAGCACCTGGCTTTTTTTATTCAAAACAAGGTATCTGTTTCTTACGAGCTTTTCGATAATGCCGGCTCTCGTCGCGCTGGTGCCGATCCCGGCGCCTTCGATCTCGGCGCGCAGCTCCTCTTCCTCGACAAGCTTTCCCGCATTCTCCATCGCGAGGATCATCGTTCCGGACGTGTATCGCTTCGGCGGAGTGGTCTTCCCGTTTTTGATCGTAAACTTTGACACGGCCAGAATATCGCCCTTTTTCATGGCTTCCACGGCCGCCAGAAGCTCTTCCGAGGAGATCATCTCCTCTTCCTCCTCATCGCCCTTCTTTTCCGGTTTATCGGGCTTTTGGGTCTTGAAATACCCTTCCTCCTCCAGCACCTTGATCCGGGTCAGAAACCGTTCCGTCCCGATCCCGATGGTCAGAGCCGCCTTTCTAAACACCGCCGGCGGGAAAAAGATGGATACAAAGCGCCTTGCGATCAGCTCGAAGATATCCTGCTCCAGCTTCGACATCTTGTCCAGCCCGTTCACGACTCCCGTCGGGATGATCGCGTAGTGGTCCGTGATCTTCTTGTCGTTGACATAGGGCGTTTTTTCAAGCCCCTTATATTTGCCCTGGTTTAAGATCTCTTCCACCGGCTGCTGCAGCGCGGCATAGTTTTTCAACCCCTTCAGGTTCTTTTCGATCTCGCCGGCAATTGCCGTGGAAAGGACTCTCGCGTCCGTCCTCGGATACGTCGTGAACTTCCGTTCATAAAGGTTCTGCGCCGCGGCAAGCGTCTGTTCCGGCGTGATCTTAAAGCGTTTCGAGCACTCGGCCTGGAGCTCCGCAAGATTGAAAAGCAGCGGCGGCTTTTTCTTTTCCTTGCTCTTTTCCACCGAAAGAACCTCCGCCTCTTTTCCCTGCAGCTCGTTGATCAGGGCCTCCGCGTCTTCCTTCTTCAGAAACCCGTTCTCTTTGTAAAGACAGGGCAGGCCAAAGTACCGGCTTCCTTCCATCGCCTTCCACTCCCCGTCGAAGGACGCATTGTCTTTTGCGAAGGTTCCGATGACACGGAAAAATTCGGTTTCCTTAAAATTTCGGATCTCCCTTTCTCTGCGCACGACCATGCCGAGCACACAGGTCATGACGCGGCCGACGGCGATCGGCGTGTATTTCTTCGTGCCGGCCTCCTGGTTGAGCATATACCCGTACTTAACGGACAGCGCCCTCGAGAAATTGATCCCCATCGCGTAGTCCTCGATCGCGCGCATGATCCCGGCATCGGCCAGATTGTCATAGGCCGAAATGTCTTTCGCTTCCCGGATCCCGCGGCGGATCTCCTCTTCGGTGCAGGAATCGATCCAGACACGGCGTTCCTCCATGCCTTCCCTGACGCCGCCGAAGTCGCGGATCAACTGTATGATGACCTCGCCCTCGCGCCCGGAGTCCCCGGCGTCAAGGACGGTCTCGATATCTTTTCGGTGGAGTTGCTGATGAACGATCTCGTATTGCTTTTGAGAAGAAGAAATGACCTCGTAACGATATGTATCCGGCAAAAATGGAAGATCTTCCATCTTCCATTTTTTATACTTCATATCGTATTTTTCCGGATAGCACATGGCGACAAGATGTCCCACGCACCAGGTAATGACATAGCTGTCATTCTCGATCCTGCCGTCGGCGTTTCCGCGGACGTTCAGGATCGCAGCATATTCCCTCGCCACCGAGGGTTTCTCAGTAATGATTAAAGTCTTTCCCATGAAATCTTATAATTCATTCATATCAA
>JAEESA010000090.1 GCA_016286115.1 Lachnospiraceae bacterium | reverse complement strand
AGAACTGGTTCCCTATGCTCCCGCTTTGCTCTTACCTCCTCCCCCGCATTGTAATTCTCGGTGATCCGTTTGATCTCCCGATTGATCGTGGAGGGATTATGAAGGTTGCCAAAGCGGTTGCAGAAAATGAAGCCGCTCATTCCTCCTACTTCGGCGATGCAGTGATAGCCATACTTCTTCTGGTTCGCTTTCTCCTGATTCAAAGCCTCCTCAACCTTATCCAGCATCGGGATATTCCGAATACCCGACTCGGTCTTCGGGAGCGCTACCTCAAATGTGCTCTTGTATCCCTTTTTGCTCCTCGGATAATAAGTCACGCTGTGATTGATGTTGATCATGGATTCCTTGAAATCCACATCTATCCAGCGGAGGCCGATCAGTTCGCTGATCCTGCACCCTGTTCCAAACATGACGGTAAAAAAAGGTTTCCATCGAATATACTCTGGTCTCTCAAGGTAGTTCAGAAATGCCCTCTGCTGTTCAATCAAAAGCGCCTTCTTCGGAACTGGTCTCTTCGTCAGTTTCTTCTTGATCTCTGCCATCACATGATCGGTGGGATTGTTACGGATCACATTATCCCGGACTGCCATCTGAAATGTCGGATGAAGAACACTGTGAACGGACTCCACGGTGCTGACTGCCAATCCCTTTTCCAAAAGAGCCTGATAAAAATTCAGAACGTCCGAATACCTGACCTCCTCGATCCTTTTTTTGCCGAACCCTTTCCGCACATACCGGTCATAGGTGTACATATAGTTGCTCATCGTGGTACTCCGCAGTTCGGATTTCGTGGCGATGTAGCGATCAAACACATAATTCACATCGGCCTTGGCGATGGCATAGGCTTCCAGCCTGTCCACCTTGTTGCGCTCAATCTCCAATTCCTTGTCGCGCAACTCGCCTAAATCCTTTGCGTAAACGTACTTTCGATTTCCGAGGATATCTCTATAGCTGAAGCAATATAAGCCCTTGCTCCTGATATACATCTCGTTCTTATGAAGCACCTGACCTTTGCCATCTTTCCTGGATTTTGCCATTTTTTATCCTTTCCCGGCAATCAGGAAGAGAAGCAAGCAAGAATTCAGTGTTTGGATTCCAGTTTTTCCATCACGTGGTTTCTCAGCATCTGTGCTATGGTGAGGTTTTCATTCGCTACTATTACTTTCAGCCGCTCGTATTCATCTTTTGTGAGTCGGACAGAAATCTTGTATTCTTTTGGATTGTTCGACTTCGGTCGACCCATTTTAGCCAAAGTAATGTACCTCCTTCAACCTACACCGATTATACTTTCTGGAACCCGTAATGTCAAGTGACCTCCGGAATCCATACTCCTGCGCCTCTATTCCTCCTTGCAGAATTTCTCAATGTACTCGTTCAGCTTTTTCTGGTTGATCAGAACCTTGCCATCCACTTTCCGCTTCGCACCTGTCCTTTTCACGAACTGAAAAAACTTCCTCTCGCTCATACAACAGTTGCGGGCTCCTTCTGCATAGTCCACGTATTCTCTGTCCGGATGTTCCATCAGGAACGCTATCCGATCCATAAGCCTTTTAGGAACATAGGCGACAACTCCGTTCTGATAGTGGCATTCCACCATTTCTTCACAACTATGCCTATTTGCCATCAGTCACCCTCCTTACAAAGTCAGTTTATAATTTTGGCGCACCACCCAGAGGCTCATACTCATGTTCGCCCTTATGCCTGTCATATGTTTCCTTTGTAATCACGACCTGATAACTGTCCTCATAAAGAATTTCTTGCAGAAAGAAATCTTTGCTGACAAGAACGAAATCATCCCTCAGATCGCGAAGCTGTTTGCTTATCCAGCACAGATCTTCTCTGATTTCCTCGAATTCGTCCACCGAATACAGGCAATAATGATTTACATGGTCATTCGTATAAACCTCCGGCTGCGGAATGTCGCATAATACCATGATGCAGTTGAAAAGGTTAAGAATCCTGATGTCCTTTTCGGCTTTCATCTTTTTATAGATTTCTTCCGAACTGCATATCGGCGGTAAACCAAGTTTCAAATGGAGCAACAGCAGCGCTGCACTCACGAAACCTCCTAATGTCACTTTGTTGGCATACTCCATTAGTTCCACGCGTATAAAACGTCGGGAATCTGTCTCTTTTCCCATAGAACCTCCTTTTCGAAATCATTTCTGACACAGAATATCTGCCAGTCAAAACCGGCCTGCTCCATCATGCGAGCAGACCGGCATTGATTGACAGATACATGTTTTCATAAATTGAAAAATGCTTTGCACCGGTACTGGGCAGTACCACATTGGCGTTCCACCAGCCTCCTCGGCCCCATAATCCTTTCGGGAAGTATCATTATCAAAAGCGTTGTCATAGTCATAAGGCTCCCACCCTTATTATTACGGAATATCCGACGCTCCCGGCTGCAAAAATGAATCCGATTTTATCATATTGTCATGCAGGCCGATCCTGGCGTATTCCGCAGGCAACTCGACGCTCTCTTCGTTATGCAAAGCACACAATATTCATTTTTCAAGGTACATCCGGGCGGATCCCGGTTATCCAATTATCAGATCTTTCGGGAACATTTCTTTGGAATATCCCTCATGTTCCGCCACTCCGATAATGGCTTTCAGCATGATCATCTGCTCCTGCAGCGTGAGAAAGTCCCACCAAAACGTGAGTGCATACATAATGCCACTCTTCTGGTTTCCTTCCTCGGGATCGACAAATTGTCCGACACGGATACCGAGTGCTTCACATACCTTACGGATGGAGCTGAGCTTCGGATCCGGATTTCTGTTTATCCATTTTGAAATAAGACTCTGGGGAATTCCCTTTTTCTTACAGAACGCATAGGGATTTAGCCCTGTGGCACAGATCAGTTCTTCAGTTCGTTTTCCCAAATCGAATTCTTGTTTCTCTTTCATTTCCTTCTCTGTTCAGCGGCCTATTTCCCCGCTCGTTGTCCCATTATAAACACAACGGATTTCAAAAATAAAGAAGCCACGGTGTTAATTTTTTATTCCCGCAGGAAAGGTCTTGCCCTGCCATCCCTGTATCCTGTATTATTGCAAACTCAATGCTGAAGATCTTCGGCATTTTTAGGCTCTTATAAAAAAATTTCGACCATACGAACTTACGTATGGCCGATAAAAAGTTGAAGCGGCACCCTTTGCAGATTTTATGACGCAGCCAGATTCAGCAGACGTGCGTACCTTTCATATCCATCCTTGAAAACGCTGAATATCCGCTTCATTAAGGAATCCGGAGAAAGGATTGTTGCTATGCTGCTATACTGCATTGCCCAGTACAATGCCGCATTTTCATTTGTATATACGCTGATCAGCGCCTTCCCATTCCGCTCCCGGGATTTTCGAAGCACGGTATACTTCTTTCCAAACCAGTCGATGAAATCGCCTATCCTGCTCTGGACAATTTCCATTTTTATGGTGGAGGATTTTCCCGGGAACATGTAAACATGCTCCATCAGATAGGTTTTGATATCGAAAGGTACCGGCTCGTTCCAATAATAGTCGATCGGCATTCTGGCGGTTCTGGTCATCTTTACGTCAGAGATACGGTCTATTCTTCTTGGCTCCATCTGGATCCCGTGCTTCTCGCAACCGCCAAGAACATAATACCTGCACTTATCGGAAATGATGTAATAGGGGTCAAACAAGTAATCCGTCCCATCCTCAAATCCAGCCTCTATGTCATATTTGCATGGTGTAACAAGAATCCGTCGATTTCTGCGGATTGCCAGATCGATCATATCCAGCACCTTATAAAGTGTATCATTGTCGGTTCTGTTAAGATCGACCAGGTATTCCACATTCAACGCATAGCATTCTCTCCTCGGGCTGGTCTCCGGCAATAGTTTCCGGATGATTTCCCGTACCTTCTCGGCTGGGAGCTGCTTTGAATAAAGCAGACTATCTATGAGCACCCTCTCCTCCAGCCTGTCCAGAAGAAAATTTGGATAGTATCCCTTCTGATAACAAACGTACCCATCGTCCAGAAGGCCGTGCACATGTTTTGATATCGTGTCCCTGTGATAGCTGACGCCGAAATCCCGGTCCACCCATATGCCGATCTGTTTCAGATTCAACGGGCGTTCCATACATGATCGGTTGTTCAGTACTTCCATGATCTGCTGTTTTACTTCCATAAATCCACCTGCCTTTCTTGAAACCTTTACAACAGTTACATCGCGTCCGCTTTCCCAAAAGCGAACAAAAAAAGCCGGCCACACCTTTTGGTGCACAGCCAGACTCCCCTTACGAAGAAACTATGTAAATCGTGTTTCAGCAGGCAGTTTTACCCGTTCCTCCTGTCACAATCATATTACGCGAAATGCAAAAATGCGATAAGCGTTAGTATATGATCATCGTCTATCGACTAAGTTTTGCAAAAATTTTCTTTTTAGAAGCGCCCTTCTATCTTCCTTCATAGCTCAGGTTTTTCTTGATTTTTCGGGAATTATAGATATAATGAAAATAGAAGCAGAGATGCTTCCGATGTAAGAGAGCATCGTTAAAAGTTGGGCTGCAGATGGGGCAGGGTAAAATCCCATCTCATTAGATACCTTGACTGGGTATCGCGCCAGGCAGCATGGATAAAGCTGTAGTCCACGTGGGGGACTTAATGATTTCCACGTCGTTATTGGTATCTTCACTGGGTACCGCGGCTGACAACCAGCATAAAACTCTTTTTTGAATCCTATGAGGAGTGTGGTTTTGGTCACACTCCTCTTTAATGTATGAGGTTCTGATGGCAACAAAGGCGCAAAAGAAAAATATAATCAGGAAGCAGATTATTGATGCTGCAAAAGTGTATAGTCAGTCATTAGCCGGGAAGACGTTTCTATACGTATATGGAGACGATTACTTTGAAGTAACCTTCCCTACGGAGAATTTTCTTCATTTGACTGGCGTTGCTTCAAAATCGCCTGCAAAGGATTTTTATAGCTATGCAAAAAGTGGGAAGTTAACAGAAAACCAGTTTTATTTTGATTCAAGACATATATATGCAAACGCAAAAAAGAAGCTTCCCTGCCTAATCAGACTTCCAGAATTAACAAATACAATAGTCTGCATACTAAAGGATCTTAAAACGTTGACAATAGTATATAAGCTCAGTGTAACAAATCTCGAATTCACATTAGGGTTGACTGAGAACGTCGACTCAACAGGAAAGAAGATAAATGAGCTGTTCCTGCCGATGTCTTTAAGGGTTGAGGATTCATCTGTTGAAAAAAGCAACGATGGCGAAATTGTAGATTTCATTCTATCAAAAGATGCCAGTCTTTCTATATATGATACTATGCTGGTTGAAGACAAAAATAAAACGTTACCGGAGACAATAAAGGGTTTGGTCAAAGAAGAGTTCTATCGCCAATAAAATCACACTTTTGAGATTCTTTGAATCCATACTTACCATATATATGGAATCACTTTACACCTGACCAGTTTCTTATACTCCGTATCTCCCTCAAGATCTTCCTCTAGCACTTTCTCCTCATTTTTGATACGTCCAACATTGATCAGAATATACAGCAGCATAACTGCAAAAGAGATCACCAAGCCAAGCACCACAAAACGCCCCTTCTCTACGATCTCTATCCTTAGTCTGTTATCGTTTCTCTGAACACCCGGTTCAAAGCAGTCCAGTCCTTATTGTGATCATCCGGTATCTGATCCGCAATCGTCTTCTGCCGTGCAGTTTCCTTCTCAATGAAGGATATGATTTCCGGGATATGGGGTTTTTCTTCCCCCTCCATTGTCTTTTTCTTGATCTCCAGGAGTTTTTCGATCGCAGTCCGGAGATCATCCGGCATTTCCATCTTCATCAGATCATCGAACAGCACAGGCGGAGCCATATGGTATTTCTCGATATACTGTGCAGCCAGTAATGGCCTCAGTGCATAGAAATATTTCTTGTATCGGACGGTGTCTCCAAGAAGATATCCCTGTAGAGTGCTGTTTGCCGTTCCGTAATAGTGGTAAACCGCTGCTTTTTCCGAAAAATACTGATCTGAAACTTCCCGAATCCGATTCCACTCTTCAGTAGTGCGGTAAACGATCGGCGACCCGCTCCATTCATAGAGTGTAGCATTCCCCTTTGCGAACTGCCGGAGAGCTTTTTTCAGATCCCAGCCGTTGATATCAAGTACTTCATCCAATTGCCATTCGATCACATCTCTGGTTTCATCGATCCTCAGATAAACCTCCTCCGGTCTCACATAAACAAATCGTACATCATAGTCACTGTCCGGAGAAGAAAATCCCCAGGCTCTACTCCCAGATTCCACAGCATGAAGGATACGCACTCCTTCTCTTTTTTCAATCTCATCCAGTTTTTCATTGATCTCTGTCTCGATATTCCTCACAGCAGCTCCCCCGTTACAGCATACCGATTCACCCGTTCGACAAAGCGTTCCACGCTTTCAATATCCGGATTATCCGGCAGAACCGTTCTTCCGGCAGCTTCATCAAGTCTATGTTCATAGTCTTCCAGCAATTCGTAAAAGGCCGGTGAAAATGTGCCGTCATCCCGCATAAAATCTCCACGCCGGATTGCCAGCAACGTCTTAAGATCCTCTTTCCTGTGAGTGATGATCTCTCCTTTTTCCAAAATGTCTATCGCCATCATAAACAGCCGGATCAGATGCATCGCATGCTTATTCAGATGGTTTTCATCTTTCTTTTTGTTGCGCTTGCCAATCTTGTCATAATCTCGTACCACTGTCTTCATGATCCCCCATAGATCCGTATAATCACGAAGAGGGAAATGTTTGTAATCCGCATCAACAAAAATCTCCGTATCCAATTCCGGATTTTCCGCTTTGTCAATATAAAGCCTGATGTTTCCAGTATTCTTTCCGGCATATTTCCGATTAAAATCATCCAGTGCATGCATAACGGATTTCAGAATATGCTTCTCTCTTTCACTCTGAGGCAGAGAATCCCTTGCAATTGCATTCTGAAGGCGGCGCAGCTGCGCATCCGCATATCCTCCGAACGATTTGATAGCTCTTTTTGACAGGAAAAGCCCGCTGTGTTCAATGAGTTCCTTCCCAAGATCAGTCTTTATCAAATACTGATCTTCATCCAGCCCAAGCATTTCACAGGTGTTCGGATTACACTCCAGAAGCAGCTTCACAAGCTTATTGAATCCGTAGATCACCGTATCCGTTCCGGCATCTTCAAACTGCTCGAACTCCGTAAGACCGATCAGATCCGATGGCAGCTGTAATGTCACTCCGCGAAAATCAATATCGCTATCCTCATTATTGGTTCCATAAGCATAACTGCCTCCGAGACCAAGGAGCATGATCCGGTCTCCAAGGCGTTCGTTTTCCCGTATAAAATCGTATTCTGTTGTCTGCAAAAGAGTCTTAAAGTCTTTCATGGATGTCTTTACATATTCTTTCCCATCAGAAGGATCTCGCCCATATCATACCACCATTTTCACATCCCAACCACAGAAATCTCCGCCAAAGACAGCGTCAGCCCCCTCATATGCAAGGGGGCTGTTTCCAATCTTTTCACAGTTCACACGGCTTCTGCTGGCTGCTGCAAAGCCTGCAGCGGTTTCGGTCCTTTCATTCCAGTGTTCTTTCCTGCGGTTTCTTCCTGCTCTTCCGTTTCCTTCTTCGTCTTGTGAGCGTAGAGCTTTTCCATGGGCAGGGCGTGGTGGTTCTTCTTGTTATAGAAGATCACGATGGCCTCGGAGAAGCCAAGGGAACCGGCGCGGCGGTCTTTAGCGGTTCGGGAGAGTTCCTTCGTGGAGACTCGGCTCAGTTTATCCTTAAACATTGTGTCGCTCAGGGAATCCCCGTATGCATTGATGACCCGGGCAATGCCGTTTAGCATGTTCGCGCTGAAAGACTGGGGCGTTCCTTCCCAGGTACCGACACAAAGACGGAGAACATGATCCAAACACTGGAAGCCGTACTTGTCATAAATGCTTTCCAGCGTGGCAACGGCACAGATCCCGCCGGGGCTTGCGGTAGAGGTGATCTCCAGGTCATAGGACTGCACAAGATCCCGGATGATGAGCTGCTTGTCGTTGCCGGCTTCGATGTTTGCCATAAAGATCTCATAGGGTAGAAGAGGCTTCGTGTACTTCATCTGATTTGCGAAGATATCCGCTTCTCGCGCATAGACCAGATCATCATAGATCATACACCAGACCGGCGTTTCACGGGAACCGGACACCAGAGCGATGATCTCGATGGTGTGCTGCCCGTTGAAGACGTAATTAACCCCGTCCCGACGGCTCACCTTCACCGGGTTGATCTGGTAGATATCAAAGTGAGCGGCGGCCTTCTGAACGTGCCGTTGGGAAAGATTCCGCTGGTATTCCTGATTCGCCACCAGATTCTTGATGGGGATCAGTTCATAGTGGACGTTCGGTACATACTTGTTTTCATCCGTTTCGCTGTTCATGTCGTTGTTTCTCCCTTGATCTTTTGCAGTAGTCTTTCCGCTGTGTCGGAAAGTTCTTTCAGTTGGTCTGACAGCCTGTTCTTCGCTCCTTCCGATGACATACCAAAATCAGAAATCGAAAGTAACCGTTCCAGAGAACTCCTCCAAGAGGGAATGGTCCAGGAGAGGCTGGAGAGCTCCGCATCCGGATCGAATTCCGGCATCTCCTTGATCTTCGGCTTCGGTTCCGTATCCTTTGCTTTTCCGGGGATGGAAGGATGCACTCGGTTCCACTTCAATTCGTACCAGATATCCGTCATCAGAACCCTTTTATGGCCCAGTTCCTGAAAGCAGTTTTTTATAATCCTAAGATCATCCGGTGAAAGCTGTGATATCTCGATCACCGTGCCCTGAGACAGGATCACTTCATCCATCAGGATCTTCTCCGCGACTTCAGACTCCATCCGGTATATGGCATCGATCCCGGCGGCATAAGCACTGTACTTGACCACGGTGCACCAGTGCAGCTTATGCGGTTCTCCGATCTCTGTGCCGATATCCTCTCTGGTCTCACGTTCTCCATGAAATCTAGAATTCGCGGATCTCCCGGGATCCGAACGAAGGAGGTATCTCTTTCCGATGTAGTACTTTGTCTGCTCGTCTGTCAGAGCGGGTAGTGACAAGTTCCGGCTGCAGATCCACTCCATTGCCTCCCATTTCGAGGAAAAGTTGTATTCTTTGATCGCAAAGGGCAGCGAATTTGCGGTGCAGATCCGGTAGCGCTTATGCCCGTCCAGGATGAAGTCTTTCCATACGTGGATGGACTTTTTTACACCGTTAGAAAGAATATCCTTCTTCAATGCGGCTTTTTCTTCCTTCGACATGGGGATCTGGAGCCTTTCAAAATCCGGATCGATTCGGAGGCGCTGTTTACTTTTGCAGATCACTTAAGGCTCTCCTCTCCCACCGGCCTTGCTTCGGAAAGATCAAAGATCACGGAACGACTTTTCCCGTAATAACGTCCTACGGATCGAAGCGTCTTCTCTCCACTCGTTTTCAGAAGCCACTCTTCAAGGCCTTCGATGAGAAGCTTGCTGTAGAACTCGCAGCACTGGCGGCGGTTATTGATGGAGTCCCAGTAGATCTTCTGAGAAAGAGGATCGTCTACGTTTCCCTGCCGGATCGCCAAAAGTTTCCTTTCCACATCCACAAGAAACAGGATGTAGGTCGGATCACCCAACACCTCCAGGGTTTTCCTGTAGATCCGAATCCGTCTCTTTTTCAGGTCGATCGTTAGCGGCAGCTGGCTGTTCGACTGGTTCTTTTCTGACCTGTCCATCCGCTTCACCCTCCATGCTCTGTTCCTTTGTTTCCAATTCTTCTGGCGTTTTCCCGGAATCCTTTTCCAGACCGAACACCACGGATTCCTTGAAGATGTTCACGAGAAGGCCTCCGTTATGCTCCGAGACCGGAATCCCGAACTGGTTCTTCCAGTTTTCAGGGTAGCTTGGGGTACGCTTCTTCACAAGTTTCCCGTCATCAGAGATCTTTCTCTCATAGACCTCCGGTGACTGGAGGTCAAATACGAAGAGGATCTCCTCACCGGTCTGAATGAGTTTTCCAAGCATCTTATAGCGGTCTTTCGGATCCCAGCCCATGAGCGTGAACACCTTTGCGAAGAAGATCTTGCAGGTGATCTGCCGGGGAGAACGCTTTTCGGTAGCGGAGCACCAACGGAAGGAATCTTTCTCGTATTCATTGCATGGGCGAACCGCCAGCTTTCTCTTTTCAGGGTTCACAAGGATCTGGATATAGCTTCGTTCCGGGAGTTTTCGGATGCAGGCAGTGTTCACATAAACCTTGCAGTCCGCAAACGTGATGGACGGCTCGTAGGTATGGGCGAAAAACTCTCCCCGAACCACCTGAAAACCTTCAAAGCTGAAATCCTCATCCACGATGATCTCCATATCGCCCTGTACTCTCTGTTCAGTCATCTGCCGTCTCCTTTACCTCTATGGTTTCCATCACCGTCCGTATCCTGCCTTTCAGGATTTGCGGATCCGGAACGTTGATCTCCGGGTCTGACCGGTAGACCGATATCTCCCCTTTCTCTGGGAAAAGAGTATCTTTCAGAAGGTTCTCTGCTGCGGAGCCATGAACATAGTAGTCCTCCCCGAAACCCTCCGCCCATGATGCCGGAAATGCAAGAGTCTTCTTCTTTGTTCCGACATAGTCGGCATGCTTATTCCGAACGGAGGCAAAAGTTTCCTCCTCTTCCTCGAAGTCGTTCGGAATCAGGCGCTCGGATTCACCGGTATCAAAGAGAAGGAGCCTTTCTTCTCCCTCTTTCAGCAAAACTCCTTCCATCCGGTAGGAGTAAGGCATTTTCCAGTCGAAGATCTTGAAGAGGTTTGGGAGGATCGGACTACAGTTCATGGGGTTCGGTTTCAAAGCCCCCTCCTTCTTCTTCGCGCAGCGGAAGGACAAACGGTTTTCCTCCTTCGCCGGACGGACCACGAGAAGGCCTTTGACCGGATGGATTAAGAGCTCAACAAATTCACTTTCAAGACTCCGAACGGAGGCGGAGGAAAGGGAAACAGATTTCTTGTCAAAAGTGATCGTTCGCCGGTCCCGGAGGCAGACAAACTGACTTCTGACTACTTCATATCCCCGAAGATCTAAAGAACCGCCCTGAATCGTCTTTTCATTCTGCTCTTTTGGCAGCGTACCCTCGCAGACGCTCTTTGATGCGGCCAGATAATCCTCCGCTTTGAAGCCCTTCCATCTGGGATTCACGGAAACAAAACCTTTGAGCGCGCCTTCTTTGATCGCGTGTAGCTCCGGGAGGATGCCCATGCTTCCCGGTCTCGCGTTGGCAAGGATGTGTTGCACACAGATGAAGTCTTCCCTTGAAATGATCGGTTCGTGATGGTTCTCGTGGAAGTACTGGTTCCGGTCGTGCCGGTTCTTCTTGGATTTATGATCTATGTAGTTCGGAGTAAAGGTCTTTCTTGCCAGAACCGAGCCGCAATGGCGCTCGTTGGTGAGCTGATCTGTCACCATTTG
>JAEESA010000394.1 GCA_016286115.1 Lachnospiraceae bacterium | reverse complement strand
CCCGCGGCTCCTACTGATGCGGAAGCTATACAGGCGGCAGCGGCGGCAGCGGCAGCGGCGGTAGCGACACAGGGTCCGTAAGACTGCTTCGGTGTTAGCATGGGGCGCGCTGGAATGCCGCAGGCCGCGCCCCGTGCGTAACTGTTCGGGACGGGGTCCTGAACAGTTACGCCGGTTGAAGTATGAGATGCTGCAATATGAATTGATTTGAGAGGAGAGAACAGATGGTAAAACACATCATTCTTTGGAAACTGAAGGAAGATCTGGCGGATAAGGACTCTGTGAAAGCCGAGATCAAGAAAGGCCTGGAAGGTCTGCAGGGAAAGATCCCCGGCCTGAAGGAAATCCATGTGATCACAGATGGACGACTGGACAGCTCCAATGCAGATCTTATGCTGGATAGCACCTTTGAAGATGAGTCAGCTCTGAAAGGATATTCTGTCCATCCGGATCATGTAGCGGTAGCTGATAGTGTTGTCCGCCCGAATGCAGAAACGCGGATCTGCATGGATTATGTAATCGGAGTATGAACATGAACAGGGAAAGATTACCTCGGCTTATTTCCTGTGGTCCGCAATGTGTGCTTTGATCGCATTAAAGGTCGTGTCGCTGATGTAATGTTCCACGCGGCAGGCATCCTCCGAAGCGGTTTTTTCGTCCACACCGATATCCATCAATACCTGTGTGAGCACCGTGTGGCGTTCATAGATGCGCGCCGCCAGGATCTCGCCGCCCTTTGTCAGCTTCAGATAGCCGTTTTCATCCTTTTTGATCAGCCCTTCTTCCTTCAGAAGACCTACGGCGCGGCTGACGGAAGGCTTGGAATATCCCATATATTCACCGACATCGATCGCCCGGACATGCGGCGATTTCTGCGACAGCACATAGATCGTTTCCAGATACATTTCTCCGGATTCCTGTAATGCCATAGAACAGAGTTTCCTTTCTGAAAAATGTTAGCAAAAGCATATCACAAGTAAAAAAACATTTCAAACATTTCAATAGGAAAGAAAATCCCCAAAAAAAGGAATTTTTAAAGTCCTTGACATGTTAGCGCAAGCTAATTATAATAAACGATGGTTAGGATTTGCTAACCACTTTTTCAGGCATGATAGTTAGTGCAAACTAATCGAGAAAAGAAGGAGGAAACCAATGATGCCCCTGATTTATGCGGAACCGGATCAACCTCAGACAATCAAGAAGATCGGCGGCAGCCAGGAGGTGAAGAAACACCTGAATGACTTGGGCTTCAATGTCGGCGGAGAAGTGAGCATCGTGAGCACGCTGGGTGAGAATCTGATCGTGAAGGTCAAGGAAAGCCGGGTGGCCGTGAGCGATGAGCTGGCGAGGAAGATCATGGTATAAAGATCCTCCGGCTGCGCCTCGGGATGACAGAGTTAAGAATTATGATTTTTAAGATAGGAGGAACCTGCAGTGAAAACATTAAGAGACGTAAAGATCGGAGAGACGGCGAGAGTCGTCAAGCTCCACGGAGAAGGCGCAGTAAAGCGCCGGATCATGGACATGGGGATCACAAGGAACACCGATGTCTATGTCCGAAAGGTAGCGCCGCTGGGCGATCCCGTTGAGGTGACTGTCCGGAACTACGAGCTTTCCCTTCGGAAAGCGGATGCGGAAATGATCGAAGTAGAGGAGGACTGAAAAAATGAGTGTTCGAATTGCTCTTGCGGGAAACCCGAACAGCGGAAAAACTACGCTGTTTAATGCCCTGACCAGATCCAACCAGTTCGTCGGGAACTGGCCGGGAGTAACGGTGGAGAAAAAAGAAGGAAAGCTGAAAAAGCATGATGATGTGGTGATCACCGACCTTCCCGGTATTTATTCTCTTTCGCCCTACACTATTGAGGAAATTGTCGCCAGGGACTATCTTATCGATCAGAGGCCGGACGCCGTTCTCAATATTGTTGACGGCACAAACCTTGAAAGAAACCTCTATCTCACAACTCAGATAGTCGAGCTCGGTCTTCCGGTCGTGGTCGCGATAAATATGATGGACGTCGTGGAAAAAAGAGGCGACAGGATAGACTTTGACGAGCTTTCCAAACAGCTTGCCTGCCCCGTGGTGGAAATCTCCGCTCTTAAGGGAACGGGTATTGACAAAGCGGCTGAGGAAGCAATCAGAGCGGCAAAGGGAAAACCCGCCGTTCCCCAGCATTCATTCAGCGGAGTTGTTGAGCACGCTCTCGCGCATATTGAGGAAAGACTTCTTCACGATATGCCTTCGGAGCAGCAGA
>JAEESA010000089.1 GCA_016286115.1 Lachnospiraceae bacterium | reverse complement strand
GTTACAAAGTCTACCGCCCCCTTCTCCATGGCCCGTATCGTGACATCCGCGTTCTCCGTGGTGTCTGTACTGACCATGATGATGGTGGTCTGAATACGCTTCTCCCGAAGCTTGTCCAACAGCTCAAGTCCGTTCATGCGCGGCATATTGACATCCAAAAGCACGCCGTCGTACTTATTAGCTGTCAGTTTTTCCAGCGCTTCCTGCCCGTCCCTGCAAACATCCGCTGCGACAAAATTTGCATCCGAGTTGATTATATCACAGAGAACCCTTCTCATGAGTGCAGAGTCATCAACTACTAAAATATTTTTTTTCATGGCCTCTAATTCCCGCTCTTTCTATGTTTTCTTTCTTCCAAGAAGATGAACTGAACGATAGCTTCGCTGATCCTCCGGTTCGAATTTACAAAGGAGATCCGGCATCTCGAACCCGACGTGGACAAAAGCTTCTCTGCCGAGAGCACCCTGCCGGGGATCATGATCTGCTGGTCCTTCTGATCGGACTGAAGATGGATGCACATCAGAAGGTACTGATTCACTTCCAGCTCCGCCTCGGTAACGAACCGCGCTCCCCCGCCGCTGATGTCCACGGTAGTGGCTTTGATCTCCTGGTCGGCCTCATCCTTTTGTATCAGATCCGCCAGGATCTTTTCGGAGCTGCCGAGCCGGCTCTGCTCCTCGGTGATCTTCCAGAAGTACACATCCATGGAGCAGGCTAATCTAAAGAACTGCCTCCGCTGGAACCGTTCGAGCTCCGACCTGAGCCTTGCCAGGATCACGAACCGGTTCTCGGATTTATACCGCTCCAGAATGATTCCTTCCGCCTTGTGCATCGAATAGTTCCTGTCGATGAAGATGAACTCATATCTGAGCTCCAGCGGCAGAAGCACGAGCTTTCCTCCGTTCATGGGCATCGCCATTTCGAGATCCCCGTTGTCCTTGACATCCAGGATCTGGCTGCTGAAAACCCTTGCCTTGGTCCCCGTCTTATTCTCTTGTGCCACCTCCATCTGTATGCGGATCTCTACCTTGTCGCCCACATGCAGCATTCCTCGGATCATGCGTGTAAACGCCCTCCTGTTAAAACAATTATTACCCGGTAAGCTTTCCCGGTGATCATCTTGTAAATATGCCGGTCAAGATCCCGGCGATCCCTTTTCGGATCACAAAGCTTTCGCTCTCATCCTGCAGAAGGTTTTTGGCCAGAAGTTCAAAGGCTTTTGCCGATTTGGACTCCGGCGAATATAAAGAAACCGTCTTCTGCGCTCTCACTGCCTTCTCCAAAACAGGATCCTGAGGGATCAGCCCGAGATAGCTGATCTCCCCCTTCAAGAACTGCCGCACCACGGCCTCCAGTTTATCATAAACCGCCAGCCCGTCTTCCGTGGACTGCGCTTTATTCGCCACGAGCCTTACCTTCGTCCCCTTCTCTTCAAATCCGGGCGAACGATACAGCGCCTTCATCAAAGAATACGAGTCCGTCAGAGACGAGGGTTCCGGCGTAGTCACAAGAAGGACCTCCGGTGACGCCAGCACAAATTCCATGACCGAATCCGAGATCCCGGCGCCGGTATCGATGATCACCACATCCGTAAGCTGGTCCAGTTCCGTCAGGCTTTTGATGAGAAAGGTCAGCTGCTCCTTGTTCAGGTTATTTAAGCCTACGATCCCGGAGCCGCCGGAAATAAATCCGATATCGATCGGTCCCGGCGTGATGATGTCTTTAATAGAACGCCCCCGGTAAATAAGATCGCTAAGATTATATTTCGGTATGGAGCCGAACATGACCTCCACATTGGCAAGGCCGATATCCGCGTCAAAAATGATGACACGCTTCCCCTTTTTCCGGAGCTGTACCGCCATATTCACGGCCACGTTGCTTTTGCCGACGCCGCCTTTTCCGGAGGTCACCGTGATCACCCTGGCTTTGGAGTTTTCGGAGAGATTATGTTCTCTCACCGCATTTCGGAGGTTGGTTGCCTGATCCATCCTATTTTCCTCCCAAAATGCTCTTCACGATCTTTTGCGTATGGAAGACCGAAATGTCGTCGGGCACGGTCTGCCCATCGGTCACATAACTCATTTCCGCTCCGGAGTGAAGGCGCACATTTAAAAGCGCGCCAAAGGTTTCCGTTTCATCCAGCTTCGTAAAGATCAGCTTATAGTCGGAAATTTCCCGGTACATATCGGCGATCTCATAAAGATCCCGGCACTTCGTGGCAGCGGACAGGACGAGATAAACCTCCTTCCCGTCACCGCCTTCCACGGCTTCTATGAGTTCTCTTGTATCCTTTCTCTGCGCTTCGTTCCGATGGGAAAATCCCGCCGTATCCACGAGCACAAGGTCATAATCCTTAAACTTCGCGAGCCCGTCCTTAAGCTCCTTCGGGCTGTAGCAGACCGTCAGCGGGCTGTCTAAAATATTGGCATAGGTTCTGAGCTGCTCCGCCGCGGCGATCCTGTATGTATCCGCGGTCAGAAACGCCACCTTTTTCCCCTGCTCCACCTTCATCTTGGAAGCGATCTTCGCGATGGTCGTTGTCTTCCCCACCCCGGTCGGTCCGATGAAAAACGCGACCTTCGGCTTCTTTCCGGAAAGCTCGATGGGTTTCGGCGTACCGAATTTTAAGATCAGCTTCTGATAGATATTGGAAAGCAGAAGATCCACGCTGCTCTTCCCCGAAACGGCTTTTTCCATGTCGTCAATGATCTCATTGGCAAAACGTTCATCGACTTCGTTATCCAAAAGCACGCCGTATAAGGTCTTCAAAAACCGCACGCCGTCGTTTCCGGGATCCGGAGAAGGTAAGGGCTGTGGCTGCGGCTGCGGCTCCTTTGGCGCCTCTTCTTCTTTCTTCGGTTCGGTTATTTTTTCTTCTTTTTTTTCTTTATCTTCTTTGATCTGTTTTTCCAGAAGGTCCTGGAGATTTTTCAGCCGTTCCCTGATCTCCGGGTCTTCTGTCTCCTTTTTTTCCGCAGGCTTTGTTTCCACGGGGATCTTGATCGGTTCATCCGCGGAAAGCCGGATGGATTCCGGCCGCAGCGGCGGCGGATTTTTCAGCTTGGGCATCGGCGCGTTGTACTGCTCCCGCTCTTCCACGGCTGCCGTCACTTCATACGTGCTGGCCTTAAAAGAAGAGAGAAACCCCTTCGCCTTCACTTCCCTCACGCTCATGATCACGGCGTTCGGGCCCATGGCCTTTTTCGCCTTTTCTACGGCTTCGCTTTCTGTTTTCCCCTGAAACTTATTGATCGTCATATCACTTTATCACACGGTTATGATCCCGATGGATTGCAGCTCCACGTTGTTGTCCACTTCGTTATAGCTTACCACGATGAGATCCCTGAAGTAATCCTCCGTCAGTTTCTTAAAATACATACGGACGATAGGCGACGTCACCACGATCGGGATCTTCCCAAGCTCCGTCATCTTGTCCGTTTCCGTTTTCACCGACTCCATCAGCGCCCTGGTCTTTTCGGGATCCATGGTCAGATACGCTCCCTGTTCCGTCTGCTTGACCGAGCCCATGATCTCCTGCTCCACCTTCGGATCCAGCGTCAGCACACTGGACGGTTCGTTCGGCGGAAAATACTTGCTTGAGATCGCGCGTTTTAAGCTCTGCCGCACATATTCCGTAAGGATGTCCGTATCCCTTGTGGTCACTGCATGATCCGCGAGAGATTCAAAGATCGTCAAAAGATCACGGATCGAGATCCCTTCCGCCAAGAGATTTTGCAGCACCTTCTGCACCTCGCCGAGGCCGAGAAGCCGCGGCACAAGGTCTTCCACGAGAACAGGATTGCTCTCCTTCAGATTGTTCACCAGGTTCTGCACTTCCTGGCGCGTTAAGAGTTCCGCGATATGCGCCCGGATCACCTCTGTCAGATGCGTCGCTATGATCGACGGCGGATCCACCACGGTGTACCCCGCGGATTCCGCCCGCTCACGCTGGCCCTCCGTGATCCATTGCGCCGGCAGTCCGAACGAGGGCTCCGTTGTCGGGATACCCGAGATCACTTCCTCCACATAGCCCGGATTCATCGCCATGTAATGATCAAACATGATCTCGCCTTCCGCCACCTGAATCCCCTTGATCTTGATGATATACTGGTTCGGATTCAGCTGGATATTATCCCGTAACCGGATGATCGGCACGACGGTTCCGAGTTCAAGCGCCACCTGTCGCCGGATCATGACAACGCGGTCCAAAAGGTCGCCGCCCTGACTCACATCCGCCAGGGGGATGATCCCATATCCGAATTCCAGTTCGATCGGGTCCACAGAAAGCAGGGATACGACATTCTCCGGTCGTCGTATCTCCTCGGCCTCTTCTTCTTCGGCCTGCACCTCCTCTTCCACTTCTTTTACATTGATGTGCTTGTTCATCTGCACCCCCGTGATCACAAACACAAGGCCCAGCGCGATAAACAGCACGATATTCAGAGGAGTAAAGACTCCGAGAAGCATCAGCACGGCTCCCACAAGGATCAGAACCTTCGGGACACCGAAGAGCTGTCCCACGAGCACTCCCGAGAAGTCCGCTTCCTCAGCGCCCTTCGTAACAAGAATACCGGTGGACAGCGATATGACCAGGGACGGGATCTGTGAGGAAAGGCCGTCACCGATGGTCAGCACCCCGTAGTGCTGCAGCGCTTCCGTGGCTTCCATCCCCTGGTTCGTAATACCGGTCACAATGCCTCCGATCAGGTTGACGAAGGTAATGATCAGGCCGGCCGTGGCATCTCCCTTTACATACTTCGTGGCACCATCCATGGAACCGAAGAAGCTGGATTCCTTCTGGATCTTGTCACGCCGTCTTTTTGCTTCCGCGTCATCAATGGCTCCCGTATTCAAGTCCGCGTCAATAGCCATCTGCTTACCGGGCATAGCGTCCAGAGTGAAACGGGCGGTAACTTCCGACACACGCTCCGAACCTTTGTTGATGACCACGAACTGAATGATCACAAGGATGATGAAGATGATCGCGCCGATGACCAGATCGCCGCCGCCGACGAACTGACCGAAGGTCTTAACCACGTTTCCGGGATCCCCTGTCGTAAGGATGAGACGCGTCGAGGACACGTTCAGCGAGATACGGAAGATCGTGGTAAACAGCAAAATCGTCGGGAAGTTGGACATGTCCAGAACTTCCTTCACAAAAAGGCAGTTGAAAAGAACAACGAAAGCGATGGAGAGATTGATGGCCAGCATGATATCGAGCATGAAGCTCGGTATCGGGATGATAAAGAACAGAATGGCTGACAGAAGATATAAGCCGATCCCGACATCTGCTTTCTGTATCCCGAATCTCGACAGCATCCCTCTCCCCTCCTTTCGTAAGTTTTTTATGCCACCCAAGCAGCCGGCAGCTTTCTATCACCCCGCTCGCAGGTTGTAGATCATCGCGAGAACTTCCGCGACTGCCTGGTAGAGCTCCGGCGGGATCTCCTCGCCGATCTCCACTGTCTGGTAGAGCATACGGGCGAGCGGCTTATTCTCCACGATCTGGACGCCGGCTTCCTTCGCGGCCTCCCTGATCTTCAGAGCGACGTAATCTTCGCCCTTGGCGAGAACAACCGGCGCGCTCTCCTGTTCTGTATCATATCGGAGCGCAACGGCCAGGTGCGTCGGGTTCGTGATGACCACGTCCGCCTTCGGAACGTCCTGCATCATACGCCGCATGCTGGCTTCACGCATTCTCTGTTTCTGTTTTCCCTTGACCTCAGGATCTCCTTCAGAGTTCTTGTACTCGTCCTTGACTTCCTGCTTGGTCATCATGAGTTCCTTATGGAACTTCTTTTTCTGGTAGAAAAGATCAAAAAATCCGATGGCAAGGAACACGGCGGCGATCTTGGTCCCGGCGTCCAAGATGACCTCTCCGATCAGGCTGACCGCATTCATGAGGTCAATATCAAAGATCACCAGCAGTTTATTCGCATTGTCCGCGAGCGTCGTATAGGCGATCACTGCGATCAGCGCGATCTTTGCGATCGAGAGCAAAAGCCTCATGATCGCGTCCTTATTGAATAATCTTTTTATACCGCTGGCCGGGTTCAGCTTGCTCAGCTTCGGCTTCATGGGGTCTGTCGTGATCTTGAAACCGAACTGCAGGACATTGATCAAAATGGCAACCAGAACGCCGACGGCCAAAAACGGCGCGATCATCAACAAAATCCGCAGCAGGGTGTAGATAAACATCCCCCGGACCGTCATGCTTGAGATCCCCTCTCCCATGGACGCGTTCAGAAGGAAATCAGGGATCTGGTTCCATGTCGCTTTGAACACCTCCTGAAAGTTGTTTCCGAGTGTTCCGACAAAAACGCGAAGGATCACAAACAATGCCAACAGGGACACCGCATTCGCGAGTTCCTGGCTCTTTGCCACCTGCCCTTTCTTTCTGGTGTCATTTTTCTTCTTGGCAGTAGGTTCTTCGGTCGCGTCATCATTGGCAAAGAACTGCAGATTGTAGTGAAGAAAAAAATACTCTTTTTCCATCTATCCGCCCATCATCTCCACCGAAGTGACCATCATCTTATGGATCTCGGTATTGATAAAATCCGCTACATGCGGCAGTACCTGCACCGTCAGGATCAGGATCAGAAAACCCGTCAGGACCTTCAGCTGCATACCGACGGAAAACATGTTCATCTGGGGCGCCACCTTGGCCATGATCCCGAGGATCGCATTCAGGATCATGATACAGGCAAAGACCGGAAGCGAGATCCGGAATGCCAGAATGAACATGTCGGCCAGAAACCCCAGGATACCGGTCAGCATATCCTCTCTCACGATCACCACCTGCCCTACCGGGACCAGTTGATACGCTTCCGTAAGCGCCTTTACCAGGTATCGGTCCAGCCCCGTGACAAGCAGGAGCAAAAACACAACGTAGTTGTAAAACGTACCGGTAATGGAGTTCTGTGTCTGCGTCATCGCGTTATATTCCTGGGCCATGGCCAGTCCGATGTGCTGATCGATAAACTGCCCTGCCAGAGCGATGATATACGTACAAGCATTGGTGAGAAAACCCATGACCAGACCGAACAACGCCTCTTTCACGAGAATGACCGCAAATCCGATCACGTCCACATACTCAAGCCTGCCTCTTGGCATCGTCGTATACAGAAGAACCGATGTGAAGAAGGCCAGGCCCACCTTCACCCTTGCGGGTATGCCCTGCATAGAAAAAAGCGGCGCCGCAAACAGAAAACTGGCAACCCTCACCAGGATCGCGAGGAAATATTCAAAATCATACAAAGAAAAGTGGTAGACCACCATATCTCATTCTCTAGTTCAGGTATAATGCAAAATTCGTCCAAAGATCAGACATATACCCGGACATATTGTCCATCATCCAGGCCCCGAGGAGCATCATGGTCACAAAAGCCGCAAGGATCTTCGGCACGAATGTCAATGTCTGTTCCTGAATGGAGGTGATGGTCTGAAAGATAGAGATCACAAGCCCCACCACAAGAGAGACCAGAAGGATCGGCGCCGCCGTGGTAATGACGGTCATAAACGCCTGCTGTGTGATATCCAGTACTTCACCCTGTGTGATCACTTTTTACACTCCCCCTTTCTGTCAGTAAAACGTTTTGACCACGTTTCCGATAACGAGGTCCCAGCCGTCCGCCAAAATGAACAGCAATACCTTAAATGGCAGCGATATCGTCGTTGGCGGCAGCATCATCATACCCATGGACATCAGCACCGAACTCACCACCATGTCGATGACGATGAACGGGATGTAGATCAAAAAACCGATCACGAACGCCTGTCGGAGTTCGCTTAAAATAAAGCCCGGGATCAAAACCATATTCGGTATATCGTCCGAGGTCTCATACGTGATCCCGCCGATCTCGCAGAAAAGATCGATATCCTTTTCCTTGGCCTGGCTCAGCATGAAATCCCTGAGTGGCTGGATCGCCTCTTGCATGGCCTCTTCCTGCGTGATCTCCCCGCGGTCCAGAGGCTGGATCGCATTTTCGTTGATCTGCGAAAAGGTGGGATACATGATGAAGAAGGTCAAGAACAACGCTAGCCCTACCAAAACCTGGTTCGGGGGCGCCGTATTGGTACCCATAGCCGTACGCAGGAAATGCAGGGCTACGATGATCCGCGTGAAGCTGGTCAACATGATCACGATCGCCGGCGCTATGGAAAGCACCGTAATGACGATCAGGATGCGGATCGGCGCAGCCAGCGATCCTTCATCATTGTTATAAATAATGGCAAACCCATTATTGATATCTTCGGTTGCCCGGCGGACCGGTTCTCCGTTGCTGTTCTCCACCGTAAGTTCCGATATGTCTTCCGGCTGCGGAACAGCAGCTGCGTATACGTGGATCGGTGCCATGCCGAGCATCACAAACAGCAGAAATACAATAAACTTTCTCATGGCCTACGACCGCCTTTTCGGGAGATGATCCTTAAAACTTTGGACAGCATTGCTGAACACGTCGTGGAAGGCTCTTTTTGCCGCCGGTGTCGGCGGCTGGTTCATCTCCTCGACTTCTTCTTCCGTCAGGGTGGTAAGAAGGGTGATCCCTTCCTTCCCATGCGCCACCACAAGGTACTGATGACCGGCCTGAACGATCTGCACATAAGTATTCTGGGAAAGCTTCAGCGTCTCCAGAACCTTAAGATTTCGGTTCGAGGTCTGTACCTTCTGGTAACCCGCGACAAACCGCGTGGTGTAATACGTGGCAATCAGCACGATCACAAAGATCACAATGATCCCCAGAAGCTGCAGGAAGCTTCCCACACGCCCGCCGCTACTGATCAGCAGAGTCACGAATCTTACCCTACGACCTTTTTCACTGCCTCCAGAACTCTTTCTGCCTGGAACGGCTTCACGATGAAGTCCTTTGCGCCGGACTGGATCGCTTCAATAACCATGGCCTGCTGACCCATGGCGGAGCACATGATCACCGTAGCGTTCGGATCTCCTTCTTTGATCTTCTTCAAAGCCTGAATGCCGTCCATTTCCGGCATGGTGATGTCCATCAGAACAAGATCCGGTTTTGTTTCGTTATACTTCTCCACCGCCTTGGCGCCGTTTTCGGCCTCGCCGGCGATGTTGTAACCGTTCTTGGTCAGGATGTCCTTGATCATCATCCTCATGAAAGCTGCGTCGTCACAAATCAAGATGTTCTTAGCCATTTTCAGATCTCCTTATCTTAAAAATTTAATCCTTTATTGTTAACAGCACCGGATTTTTACGTCCGATACTGTGGACTGCCTTACTTTATAATTTCCGTGAGCCGGACACCGAAGCTTTCTTCGATGACCACCACTTCGCCCTTGGCCACGTATTTCCCGTTGACCAGGATATCCACCGGTTCTCCTGCCAGCTTGTTCAGCTCGATGATCGTGCCGGGCGAGAAATCCAAAATATCCGAGATGGATTTGCTCGTGCGTCCCAGCTCCACCGTGACCTCCAGGGGAACATCCATGATCAGATTGATGTTCTCTTTCTGGAGCATCGGGTTCAGCTCGCCGGTAAACGGAACGAACTGGGCCGGCTGTACATTCACCGGAGCCCCGTACATGGACATGTCGACGGGCATCATCGGCTGCTGCATGGGCATGCCCTGCGGCGGCGGTGCTGCTGCCTGCGGCATCGGAGCAGGGCTCGGAGCCGCTGCTGCGGGCGCGGGAGCAGGTGCCGGAGGAGGCGGGGCTGCCGCCGCGGCCGTGGCTGTATCTGTTGCCACGGTATCCGAATCCGCCATCATGTTTCCGGTAATGCTCTCACACATCTCATGTGCAAAGCTGTACGGGTACAGCTGCATGATCTCCGAATCCACCAGGTCACCGATCTGCATTTTGAACGATATCTTTACGAACCGGCCGCTTAAGAAGGCGTCGATCTCTCCTTCGTCCTCCGTAGCGTTCAGATCGATCAAGTCCGCCACAGGGGGCGAGATATCGATCATCTTGTTCAGCATCGAGCTCAAGGAAGTGGCTGCCGAACCCATCATCTGGTTCATGGCCTCGCTGATCGCGGACAGGTGAAGCTCCGTCAGCTCCCCGTCGGTGTTGGTCCCGTCGCCCCCCATCATGAGGTCCGTGATCACCTTTACATCGGCCTCCCTAAGAACAAGTATATTACTGCCGTCAAGTCCCAGGGTATACCCGATCCGGATGAACACGCAGGGGCGCTCATATTTCTCCGCGATATCCTTCCATTCCGCCTCTGTTACGACCGGTGTGGAGATCTCCACCTTTCGGTTCACCAGCGAGAACAGTGTCGTGGACGCCGTCCCCATGCTGATGTTACTGATCTCTCCGATCGTATCTTTTTCGATGTCGGTGAGGGATTCTCCCCCGCCGCCTCCACCGCCGTCCGTGGCAACGTCGCCTCCGCCGTTCAGGAGCGCATTGATCTCTTCCTGAGATAAAACACCATCCATACGCTTCCTACTCCTCTCTGATCACCGAAGTCACCCGGACGGCATAGGAATCTCCCGACGCACCGGGCAATGCAGTGAACTTCTGTATGTTGCCAACATAGATATCCAGCTCGTCATCCACCTTCGTGTTGAGACGGATGATATCTCCCACCTGAAGGTTGATGAAGTCGTTAACATTGATGCTGCTGTTGCCGAGGATCGCTTTGATGGGCACTTTGACCCGGTTCACAAGGGTCTCCAGGACCTCGGAATAATCCTCGTCATCGCTTTCCTGCATGGAGCTGAACCAATACTTGGTATTCAGTTTCTCCATAACGTCTTCCAAAGTGATATACGGAAGACAGACGTTCATAAGGCCTTCCACATCCCCGATCTTGAGGTTGATGGTCACGATGGCGATCATCTCGGTCGGGGAAATGATCTGCGCGAACTGGGAGTTCGTTTCGATCCGTTCCAGCCTCGGATTTAAGTCTACAACGTTTTTCCAGGGCTCTCTGAGAAGGTTCACGCAGACCGTCATGATGCGGTCGATGATCAAAAGCTCGATCTCCGAGAAATCCCGGTTCTTTTCCAAAGGTTTGCCCGGGCCTCCCAGCATCCGGTCCACCATCGAAAAACCAAGGTTTGCCGCCAGTTCCATGATCACATTGCCCGGCAGCGGCGAAAAGTTCACGATCCCGAGCAGCACCGGGTTACTCAGCGCGTTTGAAAACTCGGAGTAGGTAACTGCTTCGGAGTTCATCACGTCCACCTGCACGGCCTTGGAAAGGTACACGGGCAGGTTGGTGGACAAAAGCCGCCCGTAATGCTCGAATATGATCTCCAGTGTCCTTAAGTGTTCCTTCGAGAACTTGGACGGACGGGCAAAGTCGTAGTTCTTGACCTGCTTTTCATCCGTGTCCTTGATGTCCTCGACATCCAGTTCACCGGTGCTCAGGGATTTCTGGAGATTATCTCTTTAGCGTTGAGTTAATCCGTCAGTCACGTCGTCTCGGGCTTCGCTTACGCTCGGTCCGTGATGGCACGGACCTCACAACCGCTCCGCCGCTCCTCCTCTCTGCGAAAAGCAGGCTTTTCGCAGTCTATGCAAACTTTCCATTACTGATAAGAAATATTTGAGAAGCCTACATCCACAATGAAGT
>JAEESA010000393.1 GCA_016286115.1 Lachnospiraceae bacterium | reverse complement strand
CTGTAAGCTGACCGGGCTGGTGTCCTATAAATATGCCGGACAGGAAATGCTCCCACAGGTACCGATGCCGAACTTCTGGCGCGCGCCGGTGGATAATGACAGAGGAAGCCTTTTCTGGAACCGGGCGGCGCAGTGGAAGATCGCAAGCCTCTATGCCTGCGGGAAGATCGAGCGCGCGTTTGAGGATCCCTATCCGACCGTGAAGGAGGAAGAGGATTCCGTCAGCGTCAGCTTCTGGTATCATCTGCCGACAAAACCGGCACAGAAATGCGATCTTACCTATCGTGTTTTCGGGGACGGAACGGTGGAAACGAATCTGACGATGGATCTCGATAAAGAGGTCGGCGAACTTCCCGAATTCGGCGTGCAGTTCCGTCTTGACGCGGATTACGACAGGATCGAATGGTACGGGCGCGGGCCGGAGGAAACTTACGCGGACCGCAAACGCGGCGGCAAAATCGGGATCTATGAGGAGAATGTAAAGGACGCGCTGGCCGGGTACTTAAAGCCGCAGGAATGCGGGAACAAAACCGATGTGCGCTGGGCAAAGATCAAGGACAGGAAAGGGCGCGGGATGATGTTCTTCGGAAAGGACCTCAACGTTTCCGCTCTGCCTTATACCTGCCATGAACTTGAAAACGCGCTTCATGTATACGAACTGCCGAAGCCGCATTACACTGTCGTGCGTGTGGCGCTGGCACAGATCGGCGTTGGCGGGGATGACTCATGGGGAAGCCGGCCGCATCCCGAATACCGGCTGCCGGAAGAAGGGCATCTTGACTTTACCTTCTGTTTCCGTGGCATCTAGTACAGCCGCAAACACCTGCTTTTGCGGCGAGTGAAAGAAGCGCCGGCATATGCATTTGAAAAAAGGGGGAAGACCGATGAAGATACAGGAAATGGAAAAAAAGTTCAGGGAGATTTTCGGCAGCGGCGGTGACATCCGCACCTGGTTCGCGCCGGGGAGAGTAAATCTGATCGGGGAGCACACCGACTATAACGGCGGGCATGTGTTTCCCTGCGCGCTGACGCTCGGAACCTTTGGCGTGGTACGAAAAAGCATGGATCACAATCTTCGCTTTTTCTCCATGAACTTTGAAAAAAAAGGAATTATGGAAGCCACTCTGGATGAACTGAAACCCGATCCGGCGCTGTCCTGGGCAAACTATCCGCTGGGCGTTTTATGGGCCTTTGATGAAAAGGGAATGCACGCCGATTACGGGTTTGATCTTTTGATCTGGGGCAATATCCCGAGCGGTTCGGGGCTTTCCTCCTCGGCGTCGCTGGAGGTGCTGACCGGGACGATCCTCAGAGACCTTTACGGGTTTGAGATCGAGAACGAGGGGATCGCGCTGCTCTGCCAGCATTCCGAGAATGAGTTCAACGGGATGAACTGCGGGATCATGGACCAGTTCGCGTCCGCGATGGGGAAGAAGGATCATGCGATCTTCCTCGATACGGCAACGCTGAAGTATGAATACGCGCCCGTGTTTTTGAAGGATCAGAAGATCATCGTGACGAATTCCAAGGTGAAGCATTCGCTTGTGAACTCGGCATATAACGACCGCCGCAAGGAGTGCGAGACAGCGCTGAAGGAGCTGAAAAAAGCGATGAACATCAAGACCCTCGGCGAGCTAACAAATGAGGAGTTTGAGAACATCAAGGGGGCGATCCCGGACGGGATCAGAAGGAAGAGGGCTAAGCACGCGGTGTATGAAAACCAGCGCACGATCCGCGCGGTGCAGGCGCTGAAACAGAACGACCTCAAAGCCTTCGGACAGCTCATGAACGAATCGCATATTTCCCTGCGGGATGACTACGAGGTTTCCTGCCCCGAGATCGACTGTCTCGTGGAAACGGCCTGGAGGGTGAAGGGAGTCCTCGGTTCCAGGATCACGGGCGGCGGCTTTGGCGGCTGCACGGTCAGTATCGTGGAGAACAAAGCCGTGAAGGAATTTGAGCGGATCGTTTTGGAAGAGTATAAAAAGCGTTTTGATAAAGACGGTGAAATATACGTCGTGGATATCGGCGGGGGGCCGGAGCGACTTGCATAAGGAGGGCAGTTATGATCGAAGAACGTATACTGGCGCTTTGTGATTACGGACTGGCGACAGGACTTATTGAAGAAGCGGATTATTGTTTTGCGGCAAACAGGCTCCTGGAGAAAATGAAGTTGGACGCAATCCCTGACGAGGCCGCGCAGCACACAAGAACCATTTTGACCAGAGAAGATGCGGAGAACGCGCTGGAGGGGATATTAAAAGACCTTCTGGATGACGCC
>JAEESA010000392.1 GCA_016286115.1 Lachnospiraceae bacterium | reverse complement strand
TCTATCATTTTTCTCCGAATCCTTGATTCTATAGTAATCCTCTACATCCAAGCCCAGATCTACATGAGATTTCGACCTTGTAACATTTTTACCCAAGAGAACCACCGCCTCGATATTCCCCGTAAACGGGAACATGTCGACACATCTTGCTTTCTTCATGCGGTAACCGGCGTGATGGAACGCCGGCATTTCCCGGGCGAGGCTCTGCGGCTTGCAGGAAATGTAAAGGATGTTTTCGACGCCGTAGGAGAGGATCTTCTTCAGCGCTCCGGAATGAAGGCCGCTGCGCGGCGGGTCGAGGACCAGCGCGTCCGGCAGCTCCGGCACGTTGCCGAGCTCCTTCAGCACATCCCCGCAGAGAAAGCGGCAGTTCGTGATCCCGTTCAGGGCCGCGTTGTCGCGCGCTGCTTCCACCGCTTCCGGGATCAGCTCGATCCCGACCACGAGGGAGGCGTTCTCCGACAGGATCTGCGCGATCGTGCCCGTTCCGCTGTAGAGGTCAAAAATTACCTTTCCCGCCGGATCGAAGGCCGACTCGAGGAAGTTTTTTCCGCATTGGTACAGCACCTCGGCTCCGCCAGAATTGGTCTGGAAGAAGGAAAAGGGCGTGATCCTGAAGTTGTGACCGAGGATCGTCTCGGTAAAAAAGCCGCTGCCGTAAAGGATCTCGGTCCCCTCGTCCACCACCGCGTCCGCCAGCCGGTCATTTTTCGTATGCAGGATCCCGGCGAAGCTGCCTTCCAGTGAAAGGGCGAGCAGCTGCACCTTCCAGCCCTCAAGAAGGCCTTCTTCCTGCGGCTCCGTCGTCGTCACGAGGCAGACCAGGATCTCCCCGGTCTTTTCCGCCTTCCGGACCACGAGGTGCCGAAGATACCCCGTATGCCTTTTTCTATGATAAAAGGATGTCCCGCGCTCTCTAAAATAATTCATTGTAGATTTAAGAATTGACCTGAAGTCTTGATCACAGATCCTGCAGTCCGTGACCGGTATGATATTATGGAAGCTTTTCCGTTGGTGCAGCCCCAGCGTCAGCTCTCCGTCGCGGCATTCATTCCCGAAGGTGAACTCCATCTTGTTCCGGTATCCATCCTGCCGTGGCGACGAAAGCGGCGCCAGAAATCCGCCCGGCATCATCCACTCCGTAAAAAGGGCCTCCGTTTCCGCCGCCTTTTTCTTCAACTGCTCTTCATATGTCAAATCCCTGTACTTACAGCCGCCGCATAACGCCGCGTGCTCACAATCAAATTCTCTCATGATTTCTTCTTTCTCCACCCTGCACCTTAAGATCGATCAGGGAACGCTTTTTTCCCTGATCGCCGTGCGGCCCGTGCCCGGCTTCAGCCGGGAAATTTCCACGCACGGGCCTGCTCCTTAAAATCGATCAGGGATTGCTTTTTCCCCTGATCGCCGTGCGGGCGGCGTTCGGCGTTAGCCGAAATATTCCTTACGCCGCCCTGCACATAAGAACACCGCAGGCATAAAGCCTGCGGTGCGTTGATCCTCTTTTCGTCTATCCTATGAATCCATATCCTCAAGATCATCCTCGTCATCGAAGAAATCATCATCATAGTCATCATCCAGATCGTCTTCAAAATCGTCCAGATAGTCCGGCGCGAAGAACCGATACAGCAAATAAACGACGATTGCGATCACCGCGATGATACCGATCACGGCAAAAACCCACTTGACAACCGATTTCTTCTTTTCCTCTTCCTTATGGAACAGGCGGGTTGAATGCATCGCATCATTCATTTTGTGGATATTCTGCGACAAGAGACATTTTAATTCTTCCATTTTACTCATTTAACGCTCCTCCATCATAAGTTTTTCTAGAATTCCCGTCCCAACTGATACCTAGTATAGCACAACTTGCTGAATTAGCATAGATATTTTTTACTGATCTCATATTTTTTCCAATTTGGCAAATCCGGCAAACATTTTCTTGGTCCCAACCTCGTCAAAATCCACGGTTACTTCGAAATCACGACCCCCGTCAACAATGGACGTCACCGTGCCCTCACCGAAGCGGCTGTGCTCCACGCGGTCGCCCACCGCATAGGTAAGATGATCCGGCTTTTTGACCTCGGGGCGGAACGAACGCGCCGGCCGTTCTGAGGACAGGCGGCGGGGGGGAGCCTCGCGCCCTGAGGATGAAGGATAGACAGAATAGGAATCCCGCCCCTCCGGCCGGCTCGCCTTGATCTTCTCCGAGAGCAGCTCCGGCGGGATCTCTTTCAAAAAGCGGGATATGTTGTGGAGCTGCGTTTCTCCGTGCACCATCCTGCTTTTTGCCGCA
>JAEESA010000391.1 GCA_016286115.1 Lachnospiraceae bacterium | reverse complement strand
TTAAGGACTACACCAGGTGTATAATCTCGCATCCATTTTGTGAGCGCAGCAACATCATCCGCGTCGACCTGCGCCGTGGTGATACGGGTTGACGTTTTCCCCTCAAGAGAGGCTTTGATCGCATCGCATTTTGACTTCGTCCGGCTCGCGATCATCAGCTCTTCAAAAACATCGCTATTCTGGCAGCATTTGTGGATCGCCACATTGGCCACGCCGCCGGCTCCGATGATCATTAATCTTCCCATATTTCTCCCCTTTCTGTTCTTCTGTACGATCTGTTTATTGTTGAAAATTGTTAGTTTTCTGCCATCTGATATAAAAATTAATTTTGCATTGAATTATTCATGCTCATAATTTTATTAAGCCTTTATTTAACATCTTGCCATGGTTGCCCTTGTACTGCTCAAAACCCACTGTTTTTGGAACTCCCCTGTCAAATATGGTCACCAAATATGATCACGAATGCATGTTCAACAGCATCTCCCGTATGATCTTGCAGGCGACCGCCGTAGAAGCCCCTGTATGGTCCAATTCCGGTGCAAGCTCTACTACATCGCACCCCACCAGAGAAAGCTCCTCTGTGGCCAAATGCAGGGCTTCCATCAGATCCGTAAACGAAACCCCGCCCGGTTCCGGCGTGCCCGTTCCCGGGAAAACCGAAGGATCAAGGACATCCAGATCCACCGTCAGATAGCATTTTTTGCCTTTCAGCGCCGCCACCGTCTCATCAAGGCCCTTTAGGTCAAATTTATGCAGCGCTGTGTGCCCAGCCGCCGCCCATTCAAATTCACTGCGTTCACCGCTCCTAATACCAAACTGAAAGATCCGCCCGTTGCCGAGGATCTCCTGACACCGGCGGATCACACTGGCATGGCTCAAGCGGACGCCGAGGTATTCGTCCCGAAGATCCGTATGCGCGTCAAAATGCAGCAGCATCAGCTCCGGACAGTGTTTTGCCGCCGCTTCGACCGCCCCCAGCGTCACCAGATGCTCTCCGCCGACCATAAACGGGATCTTGCCATCCAAAATAGCCTTTTCCTCCGCATTACGGATCAGAGCGATCGCCGCCGCCGGATCTCCCATCGGGAGGACCAGATCTCCGCCGTCATAGATCTTTCGCTCGGAAAGGTCTTTATCAAGATACGGGCTGTAGGTCTCCAGGCCGTCACTCTCCCGCCGGATCGCGGAAGGCCCGAAGCGGGCTCCCGGACGAAAGCTCGTGGTCGAGTCGAACGGCGCTCCGAAAAGAACGATCTCCGCGTCCCTATAATCGCTATCACAGCCCAGAAAAACCAATTCTTCCTTATTCCACACTTTTCAACATCTCCTCCAGGTAAGCCGGCAGGCAGAAAGCGCCCTGATGCAGCTTCGTTGTGTAATACTCGGTGTGAAGCCCCAGCATGCTCCATGCCGCCGCGTCAAGATCGTCCACCGGATGGTACTTCTTGCTCGCAAAGCCGAAAAGCCAGTATCCTGCCGCATAGGTCGGAATATGGGCCTGGTAAACGCGGCTGATCGGGAACGTACTGACAATGCGCTTATGGCTCCGCTTGCACGCCCTCGCATCCTCCTCATAGAAGGGGCTCCCCTGCTGGTTCACCATGATCCCGTCCTCCCGCAGGGCCTTATAGCAGTTCCCGTAGAATTCCTTCGTAAACAGCCCTTCCTGCGGTCCGAAGGGGTCATTGCTGTCGACGATGATCATATCGTAGGTGTTTTCCTGTCTCCGCAGGAACTTCAGCCCGTTTTCATAATGCAGCTTCACCCTGGGGTCATCCAGCCGGCAGGCGTTCTGCGGCAGATATTCCCGGCAGACCTCCACCACGAGCGGATCCATCTCCACCAGATCGATCGACTCCACGCGGTCATACCGCGTCAGCTCCCGCACCACGCCGCCGTCTCCGGCGCCGATGACAAGAATGTTCTTCGCGTTCTGATGCACCGCCATCGGCACATGCGTGATCATCTCGTCATAAATGAACTCGTCCCGCTCTGTCAGCATGATATGCCCGTCCAGCGACAGGATCCTTCCAAACTCCCTGCTCTCAAACACGTCGATCCTTTGCACCTCGCTCTGCTGCGAAAAGATCTGCCGGTCCACGCGGAGTGAAAGCTTGACATTATCCGTTTGCAGTTCCGAAAACCATAAATCCATCTCCTCACCTCAGCACATTCAAATTATCAATACTTTCATCCTCAGGACCGGTCAGGCTGCACCCCTTCTCTTTGGCGTACGTGATATAATCCAAGATCTCCTGCGTGATCCGTTCGCCGGGCGCCAGGATCGGGATCCCGGGCGGA